>NZ_JBHWIY010000012.1:0-67626 GCF_042731715.1 Streptomyces sp. NPDC059832
GGCCGGGGACGGTGCGGGCGCCGCGCCCGCCGGACGGGTCGCGCGGACCGGCGCCGGGCTCGGCGCGGTGACCGGGTTCCTCGGCGTGGGCGGCGGGTTCCTCGTGGTACCCGCGCTGGTCACCGTGGTCGCCGTTCCGATGACGGCGGCGGTCGGCACCAGCCTGCTGGTCATCACGGTGAACTCCACGGCCGCGCTGGTCACCCGGCTCGCCACGCCCACCGCGCTGGACTGGGCGACGATCGCCCCGTTCACGGCGACGGCGGTGCTCGGCGCCTGGGACGGGCAGCGGCTCGCCGCGAAGGTGTCCACGGCCGCCCTGCAACGGATCTTCGGCGCGGTGCTGCTGGCCGTGGCCGTGTTCATGCTCGTCGACGCCGTGACATGAACCACGGCGCCCCTCCTCGGCCGGCCCGGCCGGCTCAGGCCAGCGAGAGAAAGAGCTTCTCCAGCCGTGCCCGCATCTGGTCGCGGTCCGCGGGCTCCTGGCCGCCGTCGGCCATGCAGTGCTGCAGACCCGTCGCGATGATCGCGAAACCGGCCCGGTCCAGCGCCCGGGACACGGCCGCCATCTGCGTGATCACGTCCTCGCAGTCCCGGCCCTCCTCGATCATCCTGATGATCCCGGCGAGCTGGCCCTGCGCGCGGCGAAGGCGGTTGAGGACCGATTTCAGTTCGTCGGCCGCCATGTCGAGTTCCACAACATCCTCCTCCTGATACCCCAAGGGGTATTCTAACCCGACCGGGGAAGGGGGGACCGCTTCCCTCCCGAGCCCCGGTGAACGAAAGGAAACACTGCTCGTGACCAGCCCCGTCTCCCTCTCCCCCGCCCAGGCCGCGGCCCGCCTCGCGGAATTCACCGTGATCGATGTGCGGGCTCCCGGCGAGTACGCCTCCGGACACGTTCCCGGTGCGCTGAACATCCCGCTGGACCGCCTTTCCGAGGCCGTGCCCGCGCTGAAGTCCGCCGCGGCCCGCGGCTCGCTGCTGATGGTGTGCGCCTCCGGCGTCCGCTCCACCCGGGCCTGCGACATTCTCGCCGCCGCCGACATCGACGCCGTGACGCTCTCCGGCGGCACCTCCGCCTGGGAGGGCGAGGGCCGCGATCTCGACCACCCGGCCGGAGCCCGCGCGACCTGGCCGATGGAACGTCAGGTCCGGCTCGCCGCCGGTTCGCTCGTGGTGGCCGGCCTGCTCGCCGGGATGCGCTTCCCCGCGGCACGCTGGATCTCCGCCGGGGTCGGCTCCGGTCTCGTGTTCTCCGCCGTGACCAACACCTGCGGCATGGCGGCGGCCCTGTCGAAGCTCCCGTACAACCGGGCCCCGCGCTCGGCCACGAGCCTGGACGCCACGCTGCACGCCCTCCAGAGCTGACGCCCGTGGTTCCGTGAGCGGGAGGAGCCGGTCACGCGCGCTGCGTGGCCGGCTCCTCCCACTCACGGAGACCAGAAGGACGGAGAACGGTCAGACGTCGTCCCGGACCAGGGCGAGCAGCCGGTCCAGTACCCGCGGTCCGCCCGCACGCAGCCCGTCGTGCTCGTACTCATTGGTCACCCAGGTGCGCAGACCCCGGATCGATGACGCCGTGCGCAGCGCGTGTTCCGTGTCGACGTACATGTCGTCGTGGTAGACGGCCGCCGCGACCGGCACCTGATTGGCCGCCAGGCGCTCGGGGTCGTACAGCGGCGGCCAGTCGGTACGGGCGGCCAGCAGTTCGGCGGTCTCGCGCAGCGGGCGCAGCGCCGGGTCCACCTCGAAGTGCCAGGGGTGGATGCTCTCACCGGTGAAGAGCACCGGACCGTCGCCCTCGATCGCCGCGGCGGCGTCGAACTGCGGGAATTCGGCACGGACCCGCTCGGCCGCCCAGCCGGTGGGCTGCTCGCCCTGGCCGTAGATCGCCTCGTGCATCAGCGCGTACAAGGGATGCCCGGCGAACGAGGTGGCGGCCCGCATGGCCTCCTGGAAGGTGTCGGAGAGCTCGGTGCCGAGCGGCGTACGGACGAAGGCGTTCTCCAGCAGATAGTGCAGCTGGTGGCTGCCGTTGCCGCCGCCCAGCATGATGCCGAGGGACTGGAACCCCTCGGGCGTCAGACGGTGTCCGGCGCTTTCCGGGCGGTGCTCCGCCAGGTGGGCGGTGATCTCCCGGGCGCGCTCGGCGTCCTGCGGGTAGCGGGCGTAGTGGGCGGCGACCTTGCGCTCGATCCGGGGGTAGGCGGCCCGGTACACGTCGTCGGCGTGCGCGTCGAGGGAGGGCAGCCCACCGGTGATGAGGACGGCCTTGAGCCCTTCGGGAGCGGCCGACAGGTAGCGGACGGCACAGAAGCCGCCGAAGGACTGGCCGAGGACCGTCCACGGTTCGCCGCCGGTCAGCTGCGGGCGGATCAGCTCGCAGTCACGCACGATGTTGTCCGACCGGAAGTGGGCGAGGTAGTCCGCCTGCTCGCGCGGGCCGCCGCGCAGCGGCAGGGTCTGCCGGTTGGCCGGGGTGGAGAGGCCGGTGCCGCGCTGGTCGAGCAGCAGCACCCGGAATTCCCGCACGGCCCGTCCCAGCCAGGCCTCCGCGCCGACGAAACGCCGGGCGCCGAACCCGGGGCCGCCCTCCAGGTAGACCAGCCACGGCAGCTCCTCGCCGGTCCTGTCGCTCGCCACGGCCTCCCTGCCGAAGACTTCGATCTGCTCGCCACCCGGATCGCCGTGGTCGAGCGGGACCGTGAAATAGCGGTCGGTGAAGACGATGCCGGGGTGCCGGTAGCTGTTCACAAGGTGCTCCTGAATCAGATGTCACGGACAGTTCAGCACATGGCCGTGACACGGACAGTCGCGGCCCGTGTGCGGAACACCCGGGGGCCTCCTACCGTGCAGGCATGATCCGGTTCGAGCAGGTCGGCAAGGTGCATCCGGACGGCACCAGAGCGGTCGACGACCTCTCCTTCGAGGTCGCCGAGGGAGAGCTGGTCACCCTCGTCGGACCGTCCGGCTGCGGCAAGACCACCACGATGATGATGGTGAACCGGCTGATCGAGCCCTCGTCGGGACGGATCCTCGTCGACGGCGAGGACATCGCCGGCGTCGACCCGGTGAAATTGCGCCGCCGGATCGGCTACGTCATCCAGCAGGTCGGTCTCTTCCCGCACCGCACGGTCCTCGACAACACCGCGACCGTCCCCGCGCTGGTCGGCTGGAAACGGGCGAGGGCCCGGGAGCGTGCGGCCGAGCTGCTGGATCTGGTGGGCCTCGACCCGAAGACGTATGGCTCCCGGTACCCCGCGCAGCTCTCCGGCGGACAGCGCCAACGGGTGGGTGTGGCACGGGCGTTGGCGGCGGATCCGCCGGTACTGCTGATGGACGAGCCGTTCGGCGCGGTCGACCCGGTGGTGCGCGAGCGGCTGCAGAACGAATTCCTGAGCCTGCAGGCGACGGTCCGCAAGACGGTCCTGATGGTCACCCATGACATCGAGGAGGCGGTCCGGATGGGCGACCGGATCGCGGTGTACGGGTCGGGGCGCATCGAGCAGTTCGACACCCCGGGCGCCGTGCTCGGGGCTCCCGCGACTCCGTACGTGGCGCAGTTCGTCGGCGCCGACCGGGGCCTGAAGCGGCTCTCGGTCACCACGATCGAGCCGGCGGACCTGGAGGAGCCGCCGGTCGCCCGTCTGGACGAACCGGCCGGCGCGGCGGCGGCGCGGCTGGGCGGCACGGGTGCCCGCTGGGCGGTGGTGCTGAACGGCGACGGCGATCTGCACGGCTGGGTGGCGGCGGACGCGTTGCGGATCGCGGGTGACCACGGCACGGTCGGCGAACTGGCCCGCAGGATGGATGCCTGGGTGCCGGTCGGGGCGCCGCTGAAGCAGGCGTTCAGCGAGATGCTCCAGCACGACGCGGGGTGGGTCGCGGTACTGGACGGGTCCCGGTTCCTCGGCGTGCTGACGCCGGCCAAGCTCCACGAGGCGCTGCGCCGCTCGGTCGACGCGGACGCGCGGGGCGTGGGCCGAAACGAGGTGCGCTTCGACTCGGTCGCGGACGCGTAGGGAGGGACGGGCGCGGACGCCCGTCCCTCCCCCGAGGGCTCTGGGAGTTGTCGTCGCATGTCACGTCCGCATCAGGAGTGAGGCGGGGTGACTGCTGCTTCGTACTCGGTGATCAGGAGGTTGCCGCCGCTCCCCTGACGCAGGCGAGACGGATTCGTCTGCGGCTCGTTCAGGGGTGAGCTCCGTCCCGGGAGTGGGTGAACGTGTCAGAGGCAGGTGGCGGCGGTCACGCAGAAGCCACCGAGGGCGACGGCCCAGACGTACGGCAGGGTGCGGAGCATCACCTGCTGCGGGGTGACACCCGCGTACTGAGCGCTCCACACGGTCTGGGTGCTCGTGGGGTCGGCGACACCGAAAACCTGGTTGTACGAGGTGGCCAGGCCCAGGACCGCGGTGGCGGGGTAGATGCCGGCGGCGATCAGGACACCGGCGATGCCCGCGCCGAGACCGAAGACGTTGAGCGGGCCGCGGTAGAGGCAGAGCGGTACGAGGACGGTGAAGACGAGGACGAACAGCACCGCGTTCTGCGGGCTGACCGCCTTGACGAGAGGTTCGAGCGCCTCGATCGCTCCGGGCAGCTTCACGGCCGCGAGCAGGATGCCGATGGCGATGAACAGGGTGATCGGCGCGGCGGCCACCTCGAAGCCGCCGTACAGGGTGCGCAGCAGCCGCTTGTTCATCTCGCGCGGCCGGGTGGTGGTGACCAGGCAGTACAGAACGCCCGCGAGCAGCGAGGGAATGATGGCCACGTCGAGGCCGAGCGCCAGGACCAGGGGCACGACCGGCGTGAGCAGCGCGTACCAGGGGGCGTCGCCGAGCCGGGCACGCCTGCTGGAACGCGGCTTCGGCGCAGGGGACTTGGCGGACCAGGCGTGCTCGACGCCGCGGCGGCGGGACTCGACGAGGACGAAGAGGACCGCGGCGGCCAGCGCGAACGGGAACAGCTTGACCATGAATCCGCGCACGGTGGGGACGGGTAGTTCGAGCGCGGTGGAGAAGAACTGCCAGACCGGGAGCTCGAACGGCATGCCCGCCGCGATGCCCAGGAGGATCGTGCCGGCCGCGGTCACCTTGGGGATGCCGACGGCGATCATCGCCGGGATGCCGATGATTCCGGCGAGCATCGCGGCGGGCGCGGAGCCCGTCACCGTACCGACGAGCGTGGAGACGGCGAGGACGCCGAGGGCCACCACGACCGGACGGTCGCCGCCGAATTCGACGATCTTGCGGACGAGGGTGCCCGCGATGCCGGTCTCGTCCAGGAGCTTGCCGAGCCAGGAGCCGAGCAGGATGGCGATCATGGTGGCGGCGAGGGCGGGTGCGCCCTCCTGGAGGACCGTGTCCAGGACACTGTTCCTGCCGGTGAGCGGGGCGCCCGCGACGAGGGCGATGACGACGGCCAGGACGACGAGCGCGAAGGCCGTGGGGAGTTTCCGGGTGAGCATCGCGGCGACACCGGCCGCCATGACGAGGAGGATGACGACGCCCATGGCGTTACTTCTCTCTTCCGTGCGGTGCGGCGGAGGGGTGCGCGTCGGCGGTGGCCAGCGCGGCGGTCAGCAGCAGCGGGCTGCGGCCGAGTCCGCAGGCGGTGCGGGCGTAGGCGTGGGCGGCGATCTCCTCGGCCCCGGCGACATGGCCGTACAGGCGTCGGCGTCCGGCGCGCAGCACGACATGGCCGAGGGCGCGTTTCAGTACCGCCTTCGCCGGGCCGTGGTGGAGCAGTTCGTGGACGGCCTCGTGTGCGAGGGCCGCGGCGCGCACCGAGCCCGTCGGGTACCAGTGGCGCCAGCCGCACTCGTCGACCAGGGCCTCCGCGCGGGCGAGGGTGTCGGTGTACAGCTCGACGGTCGCGGGGCGCGAGGTGTAGCGGGCGAGGAGGCCGTGTTCCAGCCCGCCGTCGCGTTCGACGACGCGGGCGCGGGACGGGGCGGGGGTGAGCCGGGCACCGAACTCCGTCGCCACGGTGGCCCAGTGGCGCAGCAGATCGCGGTCGCGTCCTTCGTGCGTGGGGGTGGCCGCCAGGAGCCGTACGCCGAACTCGACGTCGTCCGTGGCGGCGAGGTCGGCGGTCCGGCTCACGTCCGTACCTCCACGACCGCGATCACGGACTCGTCCGCGGCGCGGGTGCCGAGTTCGCTGCGGGCCAGGGCGAGCAGCGGCTGCGGATCCAGGACGCCGGAGAGGTCGGCGATGCGGGAGCCGATGAGCAGCCGCAGGGCGGGGGCCCGGACTCCGCCGTCGCCGTACGAGGTGGCCTCGCCGACGAGCCGGGCGAGCGTCTCGGGGGCGCGGGCGACGGTGGTGGTCTCCACCAGGGCGTCGGGGGCGTGCAGCCGGACGACACCATCGGCGTCGACGACCCGCACCGGGTGCCGGGTGGTGCGGAAGCGGCGCCGGATCTCGGTGCCGTAGACGGTGTGGGCGGCAGTGCCGGCCAGGATGCGCACGTCCGAGGGGTCGGCCTTGAGGCTGGCCGCCGCGGCGCGCAGCCGTTCGTCCCCGTCGGCGCGGTGGGCGCGGTCCTGGGTGCGGAGTTCGGTGGCACCGGTGGCCACCGCCCGCACCGTACTGGTCTGCGGGTCCACGGTCACTTCGACCTCCACGCCGTCGGCGGCGGCGCCCTGGGCCAAGACGGCCGCCTCGGCCTCCGCGCGGACGGCGAGGATCTGTTCCTGGCCGGCGCCCGGGATGATCCGCTCGATCTGTTCACGGACCAGGGCGAGGGCGACTCCGATGGGGCTGATGACCTCGCTGTGCCGGGCGATCCGGCCCTCCTGGCCGGTGACGGACGACAGGTGCGGGGTCACGGACGCGGCGCCTCCGCCGCCCCCGACCAGCACCGCGGTGTCCTTTTCCAGCCGGTAGTCGCGGATCATGGCGTCGGTCACGGCCCTGACCTGTTCGATGCCCGTGTCGAGGAGCCGGGCGGCGGCCGTCGTGACATCGGTGGACAGCGCGGTGGCCAGCGGGGCCAGCGCGGCCTGGGCGACGTCCTGGTCGCAGCGGGCGAAGTCGCCCTCGGGCACCCGGCCCAGCGCGTTGGCCGCGCAGGTCATCGTGAGCGCGTACCGCCCGCCGGCCGCGTCGATCACGGCGTAGTCGTCGGGGTCGCCCTCCATCGGCCGGACGGTGACGACGCGCGCGTCGCGCAGTTCGTCGAGCGTGGCGAAGCAGGCGTACGGCAGTCCGGCGATGTGTGCGCTGCGGGGCCCGACGCCGACGACCCTGCCGCCGCCGATCCGGACCATGGACCCGCCACCGACGCCGACGGTCCGCACATCGAGCGCGGAGAGGTACGACGCCCTGCCGAGGATGGTGGCGTGCCGGACGGCGACCTTGCCGCGGCGCACGACGCTGATGTCGGTGGAGGTGCCCCCGGTCTCCAGGAACAGGCCCTCGCTGATCCGTTCCTGCATCAGCGCGCCCGCCACTCCCGCGGCGGGGCCGGAGAGCACGGTCAGCAGTGGGCGTCGGCGCATCTCGTCGAGCGACATCACACCGCCGTCGCACCGCATCACCATCAGCGGCGCGTTCACCCCGGCCTTGGTGATGGAGGCGTCGACGAGGTCCGCGGTGGCCAGCATCCGGGGCAGGATCGCGGCGTTGACCACGGCGGTGCGGGTCCGCTTGGCGAGTCCGTACAGGGAGGTGATCTCGTGCGCGGCCGTCATCGGCAGTCCGCGCGGGCGGGCCGCTTCGAGGACCGCGCGCTCGCCCTCCGGCCGGTCGACGCCGAACGGCTCACTGGCGACGAGCACTTGGGCGCCGTCCCGGGTGACCGCGTCGACGGCGCCGCGCACCTCGTCGGCGTTCTCGGGGTCGGCCACATGGGCGTAGGAGAGCGGCAGCCGCTTGCCCGGGGCGAGTTCGAGCCTGCCGAGCGAGGCGAGCCGGCGGGTGAGCGCGGCGCCGGGTCCCGTTCCGATGCCGATCAGCCCGACGGTGGCGACATCGCCCTCCAGCAGGGCGTTGGTAGCCTGTGTCGTGCCGTGGGCCAGGAACGCCACGTCCTCGGCGGCGCGGCCGGTCCGTTCCAGCAGCCGGTCGAGTGCCTCGACGATGCCGTGGGCGACCCCGTCCTCGTGGTGGTGGCTGGTGGGAACCTTTACCTGCCCCAGCAGTTCGAGGGTCGTGGCATCGACGGCCACGGCGTCGGTGAAGGTTCCGCCCACGTCGATACCGACGCGGATGCGGTGGGTGGTCATGGCTGGGCACCTCCTTGTGCGGGTGGGTTGATGCGCGGGCGGGCCGGGTGGGACAGGTGGAGCTGTCCCACCCGGCGTTTCACGGATTCCGGACGGGCCGTCAGTAGCCGCGTACGTCGGGCCAGTGGCGCTGGACCCCGTCGCGGTCGAGCAGCCGGGCGAACGCCTCGTACCGCTTGTCCTCGGACTGGACCTGCTGCGGTTCGACGCCCTCGGTGAGGCAGTGGGCGGCCAGGGCACCGGCGACCTCGCCGATGTTCCACTCCACCGGGTGGAGCCGGTAGCAGCCGTTGGTGATGTGGGTGGTGCCGATGTTCTTGCCCGCCGGCAGCAGGTTGCGGACGCGGCGTGGCACGAGGGCGCCGAGCGGGATCTCGAACGGGACCGAGCCGATGTCGATGTAGTTGTCTCCTCCGGTGGAGGGGTGCAGATCGATGCGGTAGCTGCCGACGCCGACCGCGTCCCGGTGGCGTGTTCCGCCGTGCGGGCCGACGAGGTCGATCGCCACGTCCTGCTCGGTGACGGTGGTGACGGCCTTGATCCGGCGGGACTCGCGTACGTACGGGGCCTTGGCGAGGCCGTCGTCGGTGCCGGTGATGTCGGGGCGGATCCGCAGCCCGGGGAAGCCGGTGCCACCGTCCTGGCGTGGGGCCTCGGTCTGCAGCCAGTACAGCACCGACAGCGACAACTGCCGTGCCTCGGTGACCGCTTGTGCGGAGACCTCGTCCCCGGCACCGATCAGCGGCTTGAGCCAGTAGTCGTTGAGCGGCCAGTTGACGAGCGTGATGTCGGAGTCGAAGGCACCGGGGCGGTGCATTCCCCGGGCGAGGATGCGGCGGAAGCCCCACAGCTCCTTGTCGCCCGCGTCCGCGCTCTGGTCGGCGCTGACGGCGAGCGGGTCGACGTCCGGGTTGGGGACGAAGGCGCGCGGTACGGATTCCAGGGAGCGCGGGTCGGGTGCCTGGAATCCGAGGAGCGGGCCGGGCCAGAAGCCGGGGCGGTAGGAGCGCCAGAAGTCGTAGTCGGCGGGGCGGTCGACGGTGTGGTTCTCGCCCTCGTGGTGGGAGAGCGCGAAGCACACGGTGATGCCCTGCTGGTTGAGCGGCTGGGCCTGTTCGGGGGCGTGCGGTTCGTCGAACTCGCTCCGCGCCTCGGCGCCGATGGCGTGCTCGACACCGCCGAGTTCGAGGAGTTCACCGGTCTCGGTGGCGTCGACGACGTAGCGGGCGGTGACGGTGGTGCGGTCGCCGGTCCGGAGGTCCTCCAGCGTGACGGCCCGGATGACATCGTTGTCCGCTTCGGCGGCCACGGCCCGGTGCTCGGTGAGCAGGGTGAGGCGGCCGGCCGCCCGGTGCGGTGCGAGCATCGCCTCCAGCACGGTGAGCGCGACGCGTGGCTCGTGGCAGAGCTTGCTGACGCGTCCGGCGCCCGGGTTGAGGTCGGTGAGGGCGAGGGCCTCGGAACGCATCGGGTACCACTGGCGGTAGTACGCCCGGATGCCTTCGCGCAGTCGGCGGTACGAGGCGGTGGTGCCGAACTGCTCCACCCACGGGTGCTCGTCCGGGGGGACGGCCTGGGAGGTGAGCTGGCCGCCGATCCAGTCGGTCTCCTCGGTGAGGACGACGGTGCGTCCGGCGCGGCAGGCGGCGAGCGCGGCGGCGACGCCGCCGAGTCCGGCGCCCACGACGAGGATGTCCGGTTCGGGTATCACTGGTCTCCTTGAGCTGTACGTACGGGTGGTGCGGTCGGTCGGTGGTCCTCGGTGGCGGGCGGCGGGCCCGAGGTGACGCCGGGCCGGAAGGTGCAGGCGACCAGGGGTTCGGTGGCCTCCTCCCCCGCGACCAGCGCGGCGAGCATGCGTACGGCGGCCGCGCCGAGCCGGGTACGGGGGATGTCGAAACCGGTGGGTTCGGGCCCGTCCGCGAGATCGGCGGGCGGGCTGCCGAGCAGCGCCAGGGAGGCGTCGCGCGGGCAGTCGATCCCGGCTTCGGCGACGGCGCGGCGCAGGGCGCGCCAGGCGGCCCCGGTGTCGGTCTCCTCGGCGACGAACGCGGTGACGCCGTCGGCGAGCCAGCTCCGCAGCCGCTCGGGGGTGAGGTCTCGTTCCGGGTCCGCGGAGCGGAAGACGGCCCCGGGGCCGTCGGCCGGACCGGCCGCCTCCAGCCCTTCGAGGAAGCCCTGCTCGCGGTCGGTGGAGGCGGGCGCCTCGTCGTCCTCGCGGATCAGGACCATCCTCCGGTGCCCGAGCGCGGCGAGGTGGTCGACGACCTCCCGGGCGGCGCTCACGTAGTCGGCGCCGACCCAGTGCAGGCCCTCCGGCTCGTCCCGGCGGCCGAGGTGGACCACCGGGAAGCCGTCGGCGACCAGCCGGCCCAGCTCCCGGGCCGGCGCGTGGCGGCCGAGGAACAGGCAGCCGTCGGCGAGACGGACCCGGTTCAGCGCGTCGGGTCCGGCGGCCCCCGCGCCGCCGGTGCTCGACCCCGTGAACAGCACCAGGTCGTAGCCGCGCTCCGCGGCCTCGTGCTCCACGCCCACCAGGAACGGGTAGTACGAGTGCTGCACATCGGTCGGGAACGTCGCGGTGAAGCTGAACACGCCCAGCAGGTTGTTGCGCGCCGCCGCGAGCCTGCGGGCCGCCGGGTCGGGGACGTAACCGAGACTGCGGGCCGCCTCCAGGACCTTCTGCCGGGTCTCCTCCGAGATCGCGGGGCCCTGTCTCTTGTCCGCGAGCACCAGCGAGACCGTGGCCTGCGAGACCCCGGCGAGCCGTGCGACCTCCGCCTGGCGCGGGCGGGCCGTGCGGCCTGCCGGTGCGGGTGCGCGGCCGGGCCTGGCCCGCTTCCTGGGTTCCTCCACCATGGCTCCTCACATCGATTAATGCGTATTAGTAATGCGCATTAACGAGTACTGTGAGGGTCGGCCGGGCGCCGGTCAAGGGGCCGGGCACCACTTCTTCACCGCACGCCCTCCCCGTACGGTGTGATCAACCATCCCCGCGAAGAAGGCGGTCCCACATGTCCCTGTTCGATCTGCCGCTCGACCGGCTGCGCGACTACCGCAGCGGGTCGGTGGAGCCGGAGGACTTCGACGCGTTCTGGTCGAAGACGCTCGACGAGGCCCGGTCCCACGACCTCGACGCCCGTTTCGAACTGCGCACCGGCACGGGGCTGAGCACCGTCGACGTGTACGACGTGACCTTCGCGGGCTTCGGCGGCCACCCGGTCAAGGGCTGGTTCCTCGTCCCGGCGGGCACCACCCAGCCGCTGCCGGTGGTGGTCGAGTTCATCGGTTACGGCGGTGGGCGGGGCCTGGCGCACACCCATCTGCTCTGGGCCTCGGCCGGTTTCGCCCACTTCGTGATGGACACCCGCGGCCAGGGCAGCGGCTGGCTCGTCGGCGACACCCCGGACCCGGTGGGCAGCGCCCCCGCGTACCCCGGCTTCATGACCCGGGGCATCGAGGACCCGGAGTCGTACTACTACCGGCGGGTGTTCACCGACGCGGTGCGTGCGGTGGAGGCGGCGCGCTCGCACCCGCTGACCGACGCGGCGCGCACCGCGGCCATCGGCGAGAGCCAGGGCGGCGGCATCACGCTCGCCGTGGGCGGGCTGATACCCGACCTCGTGGCCATCGCGCCGGACGTCCCGTTCCTGTGCGACTTCCCCCGCGCCCTCACGGTCACCGACCGGACCCCGTACCGCGAGGTGGGCAACTACCTCAAGACGCACCGCGGCCGGGCCGAGCGGGCGCGGGCCACGCTGTCCTACTTCGACGGGGTGCACTTCGCCGCACGCGGGCGCGCGCCGGCGCTGTTCTCGACGGCCCTGGAGGACATGACCTGCCCGCCCTCGACCGTCTTCGCCGCCTTCAACGCCTATGCCCACCAGGACAAGACCATCGAGGTGTACGACTTCAACGATCACGAGGGCGGCGGGCCGTTCCAGGAGGCCGTGCAGCTGGGCTGGCTCCCCGGAAGGCTGACGGCCTGACCTCGCGAGGCGGCGGTGGTCCGCGGCGGTGTGCGGGGGCGGTCATCCGCGCGGGACGAGGTTCTTGGACTCCAGGTAGGCGCGTGCCACGTCCTCGGGCAGCCGCCGCCAGCTGTCGACCTGCTCGTTGAGCCGGGCCAGGTCGGCGGTGGTCAGCACGGTGTTGAGCCTGCCCAGCGCCGTGCGTACGCCTGCGCTGCCCGCCCGGGACCGGTTGACGACGGGGACGAGGTAGTCGGCGTTCTGGAGATGCTTGTCGTCGGCGAGCAGGACGAGGCCGAAGCTGTCGAGCGTGGCGTCGGTCGTGGTGGTCAGCACCATCTGGTCCTGACCGTTCTGGACGGCCTGTTTGGCCTGGGTGGTGCCGACGCCCTTGGGGTCCACCGCGGTGATGCGGATGCCGTACGTCTTCTTCAGCCCGGGTGCGCAGTAGGGGCGCTGCACGCATTCGTCACCGGCGGCCAGACGCACGGGCAGCCGGGACCTGCCCAGGTCGCCGAGGGTCCTGAGGCGGTGTGCGGACGCGTACCGGGCGGCAACCGCGAACGCGTTCTGGTCGACGGCGCGCCCGGGGTCGAGGACGATGAGACCACGGGGCGCGGCCAGCGCGCGCAGGGCCTTCATGGTGGCGGCGAGGTCGGGCGAACCGACCGGGGTGGCGTCGGCGCCGTTCTTCTTTGCGTTCAGCCAGTCCGCGAAGGTGGCGGCGTACTCCGGCACGACGTCGATCTGACCGCTCTCCAGCGCCGGTTCGTAGATCTCCCGGTTGGTGACAGAGATGATCTTCGTGGAGTAGCCGGCCCGGTCCAGCAGCAGCGCGTACATCTGGGCGAGCAGATCGCTCTCGGTGAAGCCCGCGGAGCCGATGGTGAGGTGCTTGCTGTCCCCTGGCGGTGCGGTGACCTCGCCCCGGTCCTCCAGGGAGGGGCCGGTGCCGCACCCGGCCGCCGGGAGCAGTACCAGCAGCACGGCGACGGCGGTTCGTGGCCTCATCCGGATCCCCCGCCGCGGAACCGGCCGGGAACGAGCAGCCGGCCCGCCTCGAAGAGCCCTTCGACGATCAGCGCGAAGACCGCGACGAGCACCGCCCCGGCGACCACCTGGGCGGTGGAGGCGAGATTGAAGCCCGCCGTGATGATGCGGCCGAGTCCCCCGCCGCCCGCCAGCGCCGCGAGGGTGGCGGTCGCGACGAGCTGGACGGCGGCGATCCGTACGCCGGTGAGAATCAGTGGGAGGGCGAGCGGCACCTCGACGCCCAGTATCAGTTGTCCGCCCGTCATGCCCATTCCCCTGGCCGCCCGCACGACGTCGCGGTCGACCTCCCGCATGCCGACATAGGCGTTGGTGAGCAGCGGAGGTACGGCGAAGAGCACGAGAGCGATGACGGTCGGCCACTCGCCGTGCCCGCCGATCGGGGTGAGGAGCAGCAGCACCAGCACGGCGAAGGTCGGCACGGCCCGGCCGATGTTGGAGATGTTGACGGCGAGTGCCCCGCCCTTGCCGAGATGGCCGAGGACCACGGCGACCGGCAGCGCGATCAGGCAGCTGATCAGCAGGCAGACGACGGTGAGGAACAGATGCTGGCCCAGCCGGTTCCGGATGCCGCCGTCACCGGACCAGTTGGCGGAGGTGGTGAGCCAGGACCAGGCGTCGGCGAGGGTGTTCACGACTGCCTCCGGGTCCACGGGGTCAGCAGTCGCTGCGCGAGCAGGAGCAGCAGGTCGGCGGCGACGGCGATGACGACGCAGAGGACGGAGGCGGTGAGCACCTGGGCCTTGAAGTAGGTGTTCATCCCGGAGTAGATGAGGTTTCCGAGTCCGCCGTAGCCGACGATCGCGCCGACCGTGACCAGGGAGACCGCGGAGACGGTCGCGATCCGCAGTCCGGCCATGGCCGCGGGCAGCGCGAGGGGCAGCTCCACGGCGAGCAGCAGCCGCAGGGGGCCGTACCCCATGCCGCGCGCGGCCTGCCGGGTCTCCTCGGGCACCGCGCGCAGTCCGGCGAGGATGTTCCGTACGAGGAGGGTGAGCGAGTACAGCACGAGCCCGGCGACCACGAGGGAGGCGGAGAGTCCGTACACCGGCAGCAGCAGCGAGAACATGGCGAGCGACGGCACGGTGTAGAGAATCGTCGTCACGCCGAGCACGGGTCCCGCCGCCCAGCGCCGGTGCCGTGCCGCGAGGGCGAGCGGGACGGCGAGGACCAGTCCGATGAGCACGGCGGCCACGGTGAGCTGAAGGTGCTGCACGACGGCGTCCCAGAGAATCTCGCGACGGCTGGAGAGGTAGGCCCCGCAGAGCCACTCATTGCGCGCTAGGCAGTCGTCCGGGGGCGCTGTCACCCGTCCATTGGAGCGTGCGGGGCCGCGCGGGCGCGCGTCCTGATCGACCGTCCGGGGTGGTGCGGGTGCGTATGCACCTCACGTGACGGGGACGCGACCGGGAAGGCGGGGGTGGCGGGCCGCGCTATGCGGGCGCCGACGTTCCCAGACGCTCGACCTTTCGCACCGTGATGTCGTCCGGTCCGAGCAGGCGCCCGTCGGCCGCGCGGACCTCCAGTGCCCGGGGCGTTCGGCCGTGGCGCAGGTCGACCATCTCCGAATGCGGTTCGCCGGGGTCGAAGAAGTGGCCCTCGCCCCACTGCCTCAGCGCCACGATGACCGGGAAGAGGTCCCTGCCCTTGGCCGTCAGCACGTATTCGTGGCGGGCCCCGCCGTCGGCCGCCGGAACCATGTCGAGAATCCCGCCCCCGACCAGCTCGCGCAACCGCGCCGCCAGGATGTTCTTCGCGACCCCCAGACTGCGCTGGAACTCCCCGAAGCGGCGGCTGCCGTCGAACGCGTCACGGACGATCAGGAGCGACCACCAGTCGCCGATCGCGTCGACCGAGCGGGCCACCGGGCAGTCGCTGTCGTCGAGGCGCGTCCGCTTGACCATTCCGTTCCCCTTCACATCATCGGTTGCAACATGCTACCAGCTGACGCTAACGTCCACCCGGTAGCAACTTGCAACCGAACTGATCGAGGGGCACCCGTGACCGACAGCGAGAGAACGATCAGGACCGCGGACACCAGCGGGGGGACACCGGCACCCGCTCTGTCCGGACGCACCACGCTGCTCTTCGCGGTCGCCTCCGGAGTGGCGGTGGCCAATGTCTACTTCGCGCAACCCCTGCTGGTCACCCTGAGTCAGGACTTCCGGATCAGTGCGGCGACCATCGGCGTCGTCGTGACACTCACCCAGATCGGCTACGGCCTCGGGCTGTTCCTGCTGGTGCCCCTGGGCGATCTGGTCGACCGGCGAACCCTCGTCGTGACCCAGCTGGCGCTGCTCGCGGCAGCGCTCGTCGCCACCGGCACGGCGGCCACCGCGCCGGTCCTGCTGACCGCCCTGGCCGCTGTGGGCTTTCTCGCCGTGGTGACCCAGACGCTCGTGGCCTTCGCGGCGTCGCTGTCCGCCCCGGACCGACGTGGCCGCGCGGTCGGCCTGGTCACCAGCGGAATCGTCATCGGGATCCTGCTCGCCCGCACGGTCTCCGGCGCGCTGGCCGACCTCGCGGGCTGGCGCTCGGTCTATCTCGCCTCGGCCGCACTGACCCTCGTGCTCACCCTGGCCCTGTACCGCGTGCTGCCCCGCCGGTCGGCACCACCGGCCTCCATGCGGTACCTACGACTGCTGCGTTCGACGTTCACGCTGTTCGCCGAGGAACGCGTACTGCGGGTCCGCGCGCTGCTCGCCCTGCTCGTCTTCGCCGCGTTCAGCACCCTGTGGAGCTGCGTCGCGCTCCCGCTGAGCGCACCCCCGCTGTCGCTGTCGCACACCGCGATAGGGGCGTTCGGGCTCGCGGGAGCCGCGGGCGCGCTCGCGGCCGCGCCGGCCGGACGCCTGCACGACCGGGGTCTCGCCGGGTGGACGACCGGCACCGCACTGGTCCTGCTCACCGTGTCGTGGCTCCCGCTCGCCCTCACCCGGCAGTCGCTGTGGGCGCTGGCGATCGGCGCGGTCGTCCTCGACCTGGCCGTGCAGGCCGTCCATGTCACCAACCAGAGCCTGATCTACGCGGTCCGTCCCGACGCCGGAAGCCGTCTGATCGGCGGCTACATGGTCTTCTACTCGGTCGGCAGCGCCACGGGCGCCCTCGCCTCGACGGCCGTCCACGCGATGGCCGGGTGGGGCGCGGTGTGCCTCCTCGGCGCCGCGTTCAGCGCGCTCGCGCTCCTGGTGTGGGTGGTGGACAGCCGTCAGTGTGCCTCGGCCGCCGGTTCGAGGACGAAGACCGGAATCTTCCGGTCGGTCTTGCGCTGGTAGTCGGCGTAGTCGGGAAACGCCTCGACCGCCCGCTGCCACCACAGGCCCTTCTCGTCGCCCGTGGCCTCACGGGCGTTCATGTCCTGTCGGACCGGGCCGTCCTGGAGTTCCACCCGGGGGTCGGCCACGATGTTGTGGTACCAGACGGGGTGCTTGGGGGCGCCGCCCTGCGAGGCGACGACGGCATAGGCGCCGTCGTGCTCGACCCGCATCAGCGGGGTCTTGCGGATCTTTCCGCTCTTGGCCCCGCGGGTGGTGAGGATGATGACGGGCAGGCCGCGCATCGTGGTTCCCTCGGTGCCGCCGGAGCTCTCGAACAGCTCGACCTGATCGCGGACCCACTGCGCGGGGCTCGGCTCGTACTCTCCCTGGAGAGGCATGACATCTGTCCCATCGTCGATGTTCGGACGCGCGCGTGAACCTGCGGACATCGGTGTGTCCCGTCCGTTGCGAAAACTCTTGCACCATTCCGTCCGGACGGCTACGGGTGTCCCGCCTCAGGAGTGCGGCGCCGCAGCCGCAGTTGCAGCATCGCCTCGAATCGTGCCTCCGGGTCGTTGAGATCGATGCCCGCGACCACGGCCAGCCGCTTGAGCCGGTAGCGGAAGGTGTTGGGGTGGATGTGTACGGCGGCAGCGGCGGCGGGCACATCGCCGAAGGTGCTCAGCCAGGCGTCCAGGGTCTCCGTGAGGGCCGTGTTGTGCCGGGCGTCGTAGACGAGCAGCCGTATGACGGGGCCGTCCGGCAGATCGTCCTCGGCGGCCATCCGGTCCGTCAGCTCCTCCAGCAGCGAGGCGGCGTAGACGTCCGACAGCCGTGCCGCCCTGCGCTGCGTACGACCGGAGCCGAGGACCCGCAGCGCACGGTCCGCGTCGGCGCGCGAGCGGCGCAGCTCCACCGGGCGGGAGGCGAGCCGGCCGATTCCGATGACGGCGGGCACCCGGTCCCCTATCCGGCCGAGGAACGCCTCGGCCACCCGCAGCCCCTGCTCGTCCGAACTCGCGGGCAGGACCGCGTAGGTGACTCCGCCGAGTGTGGCGGCGGCGGTACGGGGGTGGATCGCGGCCAGGTGCAGGGTGAGTGCCTCCGCCACCCGATGGCCCGCGGCCACCCGGTCGGGCGCGAACTGCTCGCCGGTCACCGCGAGTGCCAGTACGCAGGCGGGCTGCGCGGACAGGCCGAGCCGCACGGCGGCCTGCGGTGCGTGCGTACCGCCCTCCAGGACGGTGGCGAGCAGATCCGCACGCAGCCGTCGTTCGGCGTCCTCACCCGTGCGGCGGCGCAGCAGATGCAGGGCGGCCACCTTCGCCGCCTCCTGCAGCGCCTGTGCGCGGTCCGCGCTCAGCGGTCCGTCGACCACGACCCAGATCGATCCCAGGATCTCGCCGCCCGCGCGGACGGCGATGGCCATCCGGGGCTTGTCCGAGACGCCGGCCACATAGACGGGTTCCTCCTTCCGGTAGAGGGCCTGGAAGGCGCCGCGTTCCTCCAGGGCGCGCAGTTTCTCGGCGGGCACCTGACGGTCGAGGATGGTCGCGATCCTGGCGTCGTCGCCCTCGTCCTGCCGGCTGGAGAAGGCCAGCACCCGTCCGCCACGGTCCTCCACGGTGACCGGGCCGTCCAGCAGCCCGGCCGTCGCGTTGGCCAGGGCGAACAGGTCACCGGCGAGCGGCTCGGTGCCGTCCGCCTCGTCGGGGCCGCCCACCGTGCCGAGTTCGTCGACCGCGAGCAGCGACCGCAGCAGCGCGGCCACCTGGGCCCAGGAGGCGCCGGGCGTCAGGCCGAGTACGGTCAGGCCGGTGCGGGCGGCCGCATCGGACACGGGTCCGTCCACCGGGACCGGCGAGCGGACCACCACGGCCGCCGCGCCGAGCCCGGCGGCCGTGTCGACCAGGGCGGCGACCGGCCCGGCGCCGTACACACCGACGCCGAGCACCACCGCCCCGGGCAGCCTCGCCGGTTCGTCCAGGGGGTCCTGGATCAGCACTCCGCTGACGGTGCGGGCCGGGTCGGCCTCCCCGGCCACCACTTCGATCAACGTCGACCCGAGATCGTTGAGGATCCGGCCGAGCACGGCCCGTGGCTGCTCCGTCATCCTCACAAGGTAGTTGATCGGAGTTCGTCGACGGCGAGTGCTGCCACCTGCCCGATCACCCGGTCCGCCCGGGAATTGTGCAGGTCCGGCCTGTCGGACCGGGTGAAGACGGCCACTGCCCAGCGCCCGCCGTCGCGGTCCTCGATCACCCCGGCCTCGTTGCGCCAGCCCGGCAGCGTCCCGGTCTTGCCTGCGATGCGGTAGCTGTCGTCGAAGCCGGACCACAGTCGGTGCGGCCATATCTGCTGGGACATCACGGCCCGTACCTCGGCGCAGGCTTCGGCGGGGCCGGCCTCGTCGCGCCAGATCCGGACCAGCAGTTCCGCGATGTCGCGGGCCGTACCCCGGGTGGTGCGTTCCGGGACGCACACCGACAGCTCCAGCAGCTTCTCCGGCCCCTGCGCGGCAAGTGCCGCCATCCTCGTGTGCGCCTCGACCTCGGTGGTCACGCCGAGGTCGGCGAAGAGCGAGCCGGTCAGCTCCAGACAGCCACCGATCAAGTGGGTCCGACGCAGACCCAGTTCGGCGAGCAGCCCGTTGACGGTGTCCAGACCGACCCGGGCCAGCACCACATCGGTGGCTGCGTTGTCGCTCATAGTCAGCATCATGTAGACCAGGTCGCGCAGGCTCATCTCGACCGGGTCGGCGCAGCCGGAGGTGCCGATGCCGCCGTCGCGATAGCGCGGGTCCACCGAGTGGCGCTCGGTCCTCTCCAGCCGTCCTGCGGCGGCCTCGCGTGCGTAGGCGAGTGCGATCGGGATCTTGAACACGGAGGCGAGGCAGACCGGTTCGTCCGCCGCGACGCCGATCGTGCGGTCGCCGTCGATCTCTCGGGCGAAGAAGTGTCCCTGGACCTCGGCGTCGTCGAACGCCGTCCGGATCCTGGTCTCGACGGTGCCCGACACGGTTGCGGTCATCGGCTGATCCATTCGGTCGATTCGGTCACTGCGGCCAACTGCTCGGGGATCGGGGAGAGTCCGAGCCCGGGTGCGCCAGGCACGTCGAGATGGCCGTCCTTCAGCACGAACGGTTCGGTGATGTCGGTCCGGTAGTACCGGTCGGAGGCGGAGGTGTCTCCGGGCAGGGTGAAGCCGGGCAGTGCGGCAAGGGCGACATTCGCGGCCCGGCCGAGGCCGGTCTCCAGCATTCCGCCGCACCAGACCGGGACGCTGTGCGCGGCGCACACGTCGTGGATCCGCCGGGCCTCCAGATAGCCGCCGACCCGCCCCGGCTTGATGTTGACTACCGAGCAGGCGCCCATGGCAATCGCGTCGGCCGCCGAGCGGGCGGAGACGATGGACTCGTCCAGACAGATGGGGGTGCGCACCCGCTCGGCCAGCGCCGCGTGTCCCCGGATGTCCTCCTCGTCCAGGGGCTGTTCGATCAGCAGCAGCCCGTACGGGTCGAGCCGGGCCAGCTGTGCGGCGTCGGCGAGGGTGTACGCGGTGTTGGCGTCGACCTGGAGCAGTACGTCGTCGCCGAAGCGCTCCCGGACCGCGCGCACGGGTTCCACGTCCCAGCCGGGTTCGATCTTCAGCTTGATCCGCAGGTAGCCCTCGGCGAGATAGCCGTCGACGGCGTCGAGCAGTGCGGGGACCGAGTCCATGATGCCGACCGACACCCCGGCCGGTACCCGTTCGGCCGTCGCGCCCAGCCACTGGCCCATCGACAGATCGTGGGCGCGCAGCCAGGCGTCGAGGACGGCGGTCTCCAGAGCGGCCTTGGCCATCCGGTGGCCCTTGAAGGCGGCCAGTGCCGGGGCGACCGCCCAGGGGTCGAGCGCCGGCAGCGCGGTGAGCGCGGGCACGAGATAGCTGCGCAGCACGTCCGCCGCGGCCTCGGTGTACTCGGAGGAGTACAGCGGATCGGCCATGGTGACGCATTCGCCGTAGCCCTCGTGGTCCTCGGTCTCGACCCTGACCAGCAGGATCTCCCGGGTGGTCATCGTGGCGAACGAGGTCCGGAACGGTGCGACGAGCGGCATCGCGATCCGGCGCAGTTCCACACCGACGAGTTTCATGCCTGATTCTCCTGATGTCTGTCGATCACGTACCAGCCGTCCCGGGTGAATCCCGTGACGGTGTGTCCCTCGGCCATCAGGCCGCCGAGTACCTCGCGCAGCGCGTACCGCCATTCGCGGGCCAGGGGCGGGTCGGTCCGGCGCAGTTCCTCGGCCTCGGCGGGGATCCGGACCAGGACGGTGTCGCCGTCCCGGCGTCCGACGACGGGGCTGCCGTCGGGTTTGGCGTCCAGTCCGACCACGGCGTGGGCACCCGCGCCGTCGACGGTGACGACGCGAGGTGTGCCCGCGGCGGATCCGACGGCGTGCGCGCCGGTCAGCTCCCACCGGACCATCAGCCGGTCCGTCTCGGTCCCGGCGTTGACCTCGTCCTGCATCGCGCCATAGAAGTCGGCCAGGTACTCGCTCGGTGCCGCACCCAGTTTGGCCAGGTTGAAGTAGGCGTTACGGCTGATCAGCGGGTCGAAGGTCCAGGTGACGGTGGTGATGTCGCGGGCCAGGGCCCAGGCCCGCTGGTGCTGTTTGACCGCGAAGCCCACATTGCGGCCCCGGACGCTGTCGTCCACTCCGGCGATGTGCGAGTGCAGTCCGGCGCTGGCCAGGAAGCCCAGGCAGAAGCCGACCATCCGGCCGTCCCGGTCGACCCCGACGACATAGCTGCCGGAGTGGGCGAAGACCCGCAGCAGTTCCGGGGTGATCAGCGGGTTTCCCGGGTCGGGCCGCCAGATCCGGTCCAGTACCCGGCAGGCCTCGTGCATCTCGTCCAGGCCGTGCAGCTCCCTGAGGGTGACGCCCGCACGCTGCGCGGCCAGATCCGCGGCCGCCGTGGCGGCAGCGGTCGCGGCGTCCGCCCGCATACCGCTCATGGTTCCACCCGGCCGGGGCCGGTCGGCGATCCGCTCAGCAGCGAGGTCACCAGGGAGGCCACGAGTGCCGCGCGACGGGGCAGTTCGGCGACGATCACGTGCTCGTCGTCCGCGTGTGCCCCGCCGCCCACGGCCCCCAGGCCGTCGAGCGTGGGCGTGCCCGCTCCGGCGGTGAGGTTGCCGTCGGAGCCACCGCCGACCGCCACGCCGCGCAGTGGACCGAGACCCAGCTGCGCGTAGTGGCCGCGGGCGAGTTCGAACAGCTCCGCCGACGCGCTCTCCGGCAGCGGCGGCCGGTCCGGGCCGCCGGAGAACTTGAGCGAGGCTCCGTCGAGCACCGGCCGGAGGCCGTGCACGGCACGGTCCACCCGGTCCTGTTCGGCGGCCGTCTCCACACGTACGTCGACCAGCAGCCGGGCGGCGTCGGGCACCGTGTTGCGCGTGGTGCCGGAGGAGGTCACGGTCGGTGTCACGGTGGTGCCGGCCGCCGGATCGGCGAGAGCGGACAACGCGAGGACCTGGTGGGCGAGTTCGGTGGTCGTGTTGACACCCTTGTGGGGCTCCAGACCGGCGTGCGCGGCGCGTCCGGCGATGGTCAGCTCGTAGCCGGACATCCCCTTGCGCGCGGTCTTCAGCGCGCCGTCCTCGCTCGCCTCCAGGACGAGAACGGCCCGGGTCCGGCGGGCCTCGGCCTCGATCAGGGTGCGCGAGGTGGGGGCACCGATCTCCTCGTCGCCGGTGAGGAGTACGGAGACCCCGTCCAGGTCGTCCAGCACCGACAGGGCGTGGAACAGCTGCACCACACCGGCCTTCATGTCGAAGCAGCCGGGCCCGGTGAGCCGGCCCCCGGCGACCGCGAAGGGGTGAGTGGCCAGGGAACCCACCGGCCACACCGTGTCGAAGTGGCCGAGCAGCAGCACCCGGTCGCCGGAGCCGAAGCGCCAGCGCAGGGCGGGCCGCCCCGAGCCGTCGATCCACTCGGGCGCCGCGCCCGTCAGCCGGGTGCCGATCCCGGCGACGACGCGGGCGCAGTCGGTGACCGCGGCCAGGTCCTCGCTGGGCGACTCGGTGCGGACCAGCTCCTCGATGTCGGCCAGCAGACCCGGCAGCCCGGCCTCCAGGGCGGAAACGATCGCGGTCACGTCAGCCCACCTTGGGAGTGGCGCGGCCACCGTGGTGGATGTACGGCGTGCCGTCGGCGAGCGTGTAGAACACGACCGGGACCCAGAGCTCGAACCCCGGCCGCTGTACGACGAACAGCCCCGGCTCGACCGGGTGCAGCTCGTACTCCGTCTCCGTGTCGGGTGCCAGTTCGGCCAGCGGTCCGGTGATCCGGTTCAGCATCACCAGCCCGCCGTCCCGCTCCACGATCTCCATCCTGTTGGAGAGCCGCTGGTACACGCCGACGTAGTCGGCGGGGTCCACCGCCACCGGCTCCGTCGCCGGCTCGATCGTGGTGCGCATCGTCACCCCGGCCAGCTCCTGGACGATCTCCGCGTACACGTCCCGATAGAGGCTGGAGGTGTCGCCGCCATTGGTGAGCAGGCAGATCGCCAGGTCGGCCTCGGGCAGCACCCGCAGGAACGCGCTCTGTCCGATCGTGCCGCCGTCGTGTCCGTACACCCGGTGTCCGTCCCAGGTGTCGAGGAACCAGCCGAGCCCCCAGGCGTCGCCCAGGATGTGCGGGTCGGGAATCTCGACCTGCGGGGTCTGCATGGCGGCCACGGACTCCTCCGAGAGGAGCTTGGTGCCGTCGCCGGTGACGCCCTTGCCGAGGTGCAGCCGGGCGAACTCCAGTACCTCGCGCGGTGTGGAGCAGATCAGTCCGGCCGGTCCGGCCGAACGCATCAGCCCCCACATCGGGGCCTGCTCCGGCGGGCTCCCCAGGTGCCCGATGGCGGCACGGAAGCGCAGCACCTCCTCCGGCAGGGTCGCGGTGTGCGTCAGGCCGAGCGGCCGGTACAGGCGCTCGCGCATCAGCTCGTCCCACTGGACACCGGTCACGACCTCCAGCACCCGGCCGAGCAGTGTGAAGCCCGCGTTGCAGTACGACATGGTGGCGCCGAGCGGGTGGTTGGGGGTGGTGTCGCCCAGCAGCGCGACGTACTTCTCCAGGCAGTCGTCGCCCCGGCCGGTGTCGGTGAAGAGGTCGCCGTCGATGCCGCTGGTGTGGGTCAGGAGGTGCCGGAGCGTCACACCCTCGGTCAACTCCTCGTTCGCGAGGCGCAGTTCGGGGAGTACGGAGACGAGGGGGGCGTCCAGTTCGAGCAGGCCCTCGTCGACCAGGGCCATGGCGACCGTGGTGGTCCAGACCTTGGAGATCGAGCCGATCTGGAAGAGGGTGTTGGTGGTCGTCCCGATCCCGGCCTCGGTGTTGGCTACGCCGACGGCGGCCTCGGCGACGATCTCGCCGCGGTGCAGGATCGCGAGGCCGGCGCCGGGGACGGAGTGACGGGCCGTCAGTTCGGTGAGCCGGTCGGTCCAGCGGGCTGACAGCTCGGTGGTGTCGGTCATGTCGTGCTCCGATTCTGTTTCGTTCAGCGGTTGGTGTGCGTGGTGACCCATTCGATCAGCCTGCGGGAGTAGTCCTCCCGGTGCGAGGGCCGGCCGTCCAGGAGGAACAGATGGGAGCTGCCGGGGTACACGACCAGCCGGGCCGGCACGTCCCGGGTGCGCAGCGCGTGGAACCACTGCTCGGCCTGGCCCACCGGGCAGGTGCTGTCCGCGCCGCCGTGCAGGATCAGGGTGGGTGCGCGTACCGCGTCGGCGTGGCTGATCGGCGAGAGTTCCGTCAGCCGTTCCGGGTCGCCGATCTCGTAGTCGGCGATCAGGTGTCCTTCCTCGGAGGTGCCGGCCATGCTCTTCAGGTCGACCAGGACGCCGCCCGGCACGACGGCGGCGAAGAGGTCGCTGCGGGTGGAGAGCCAGCAGGTCAGATAGCCGCCGTAGCTGTAGCCGGTGAGCGCGATCCGTTCCGGGTCGACGAGCCCTTCGGAGACGAGGGCGGCGACCGGTTGCAGGACGTCCTGTTCGTCGGTTTCGCCCCAGGCGCCCACGGCGGCCGTGTAGAACGCCTCGCCGTAGCCGTCGCTGGCGCGGACGTTCAGCGTCAGGATCGTCCAGCCCCGCGAAGCCAGTTCCTGGTGGTAGAGGTGGACCGGATCGGAGTGCGGGGCCCAGGCGTTGTGCGGGCCGCCGTGCACGTCCACCAGCAGCGGGCCGCCCGGGGGCGTGTCCGCGGCGCGGGTGATCATGCCGTGCACGACCGTGCCGTCCGCGATGGTGAACTCGCGTTCGGTGACCGGGTGGAGGGCGATCCCGGGCAGCGACCGGGCCATGTGGTCGGTGAGCCGCGCGGGCTGCGGCCCGGCCGAGGGCAGGCCCGGTTCCCCGGACGTCCAGGAGTCCAGGTCGAGCAGCACGACCTCGGCGAAGCGCGTCGCGTCGGAGACCACGACCGCCGCACGGCCGGTCTTGGTGACGACCGAGCATCCGCTGACTCCGGTACCGGCGGGCAGCGGGGACGCGCTGATCCCGGCCGCGTCCAGCCGGAACAGGCGGGTGGCGCCCCGGTCGCGTGCGCAGAAGACGATGTCGTCGCCGTGGAACTGCGGCGGCGCGCCCGGGTATCCGGGGCCGCCGCCCATGACGTTGCGGTCCAGGGCGGCGCTGAGGGACACCGGAGCGGATCCGTCCAGCGGCTGGCGCAGCAGTTCCGAGTGGCCGACGCCGAACGTGGTCCGGCCGACGACGAGCAGCGCGGATCCGTCGGGGTACCAGCTCACCGGGCCGACGAGACCGCCCACGGGTCCGACCCGGCGGGGCTCGGACGCGTTCTCCCCGACCCCCACGACATGGGCGGCCGAGGGGCCGAACACGGCCGCGTCCGAGGTGGTCTGCGCCGGGTAGGCGAGCTGGGTGCCGTCGGGCGACCAGCTCGGCGGGCCGACGTGCCGGTCGCCCTTCGTGAGCTGTGCGACCTCGCCCGAGTCCACCTCCACCACGAACAGCTGCGTACGCAGCGACCCGATCAGGCCCGCCCCGTCCGCCTTCCAGCCGAGGGCGTCGATGACCACCGGTGCGCTGTCCGCGCGATACGTCTCGGAGGCCGCGAAGGCGATGCGTGATCCGTCCGGGCTCCAGACCGGTGTGCCCGCACCGGCCGGGCACCGGGCGGGCGTGGTGAGTGCCACGGCCTCTCCCCCGTCGGCGGACAGCAGATGGAGCTGCCCCGCGCGCAGGAAGGCCAGCCGCGCCCCGTCCGGGGACCAGCGCGGCACGGTGTCCGCCGGGCCGTGGGTGAGGCGCCGGGCCGGACCGCCCCCGCCGCGTACCTCCCAGATCGAGCGGATCACACGGTCGTTCTCGGCGTCCTGGGTGGTCAGGGTGTAGGCGACGCGTTCGCCGTCGGGGGACAGTGCGGGATCGCCGGGGATCTCGAACCGGTACAAGTCGTCGATCGTCAGTGGTCGGGTCATGACGCCTCCTCGGCGAGGGCAAAGGTGGGTACGCAGGAGATCAGGTTGCGGGTCGTCGGGTGCTCCGGGTGCTCCAGCACCCGGTCGGTGGGACCGCATTCGACGAGGTGTCCGCCGTCCATCACGGCGACCTGGTCGCAGAGGTGGCGGACGACCGCGAGGTTGTGGGAGATGAAGAGCATCGCGAAGCCCAGTTCGCGCTGGAGACGGCGGAGCAGATTGAGGACCGCGCCCTGGACGGACACGTCCAGGGCCGAGGTGATCTCGTCCGCGATCAGCACGGCGGGCCGGGCGGCCAGGGCCCTGGCCAGGGCAACCCGTTGACGCTGGCCGCCGGAGAGGGCGTCCGGGGTGAGCGCGGCACGGGCGGGGTCGAGGCCGACCAGTTCGAGGAAGCGTGCCACCTCGGCATCGCGTGCGGCGCGGCGTTCCCGGGCCGGTGCCCTGCGCCCGGTCGCCTCGCCCGGTCCGGTCCCGCCGGACAGCGCTTCGGCCACGGACGCGCCGACGGTCATGCGCGGATCGAGCGAGGCGTACGGGTTCTGGAACACCAGCTGCACCGGGCTGCGCCCGCGCCGGCGCGTGGCATCCCTCCCGTCGACCAGTACGCGTCCCGACTGCGTCGGCGCCAGTCCCACCACGGCCTTGCCGAGGGTCGATTTTCCCGACCCCGACCCGCCCACCAGTCCGGTCACCGTTCCCTCCGGCACCAGCAGGTCGACGTCGTGCACGGCGGTGAAGCGGCCGTAGCGCACCGTGATCCCGCGCAGTTCGAGTGAGCTCATGACGTCGCCTCCGCTGCGTATGACGTGGCCACGACGGGCCCATGCCCGGCCGCCGTCCCGACCGGGTACCAGCAGGCGACCTGTCGGCCCGGCCCGAAGGCGGCAAGAGCGGGGGCGGCTTCGTGGCAGCGTTCCCGGGCGCGTTCGCAGCGCGGTGCGAACGGGCATCCCTCGCCGGTCTCCCCCGGTTCCGGCGGTCGGCCGGGGATGGTCACCAGTTCCGTTCCGGGGTCCGTGGCCATGGTCGGCACGGCCCCCACCAGGGCCCGGGTGTACGGGTGGGCGGCGCCTTCGAGCAGTTCGCCGACCGGGAGATCCTCGACGATCAGGCCCGCGTACATCACCAGGACGCGTTCGCAGACCTGTGCGACGACGGCGAGGTCATGGGAGATCAGCAGCAGCGCGGCGCCGGAGTCCTCGCGCACCTCGGCGAGCAGGTCGAGCACCTGCTGCTGGACCGCCACGTCGAGCGCCGTGGTGGGCTCGTCGGCGATGATCAGTTTCGGCTTCCCCATCAGTCCCATCGCGATGACGGCCCGCTGCCGCATCCCGCCGGAGTATTCGTGCGGCCGCTGCCGGGCGCGGCGTTCCGGCGTGGGGATACGGACGGCGGCAAGCCGGTCGACGGCGCGTGCCGCGGCCTGTGCGCGGCCGGCTCCCAGGTGCACCTCGGCCACCTCGGCGAGCTGGCGGCCCACGCGCAGGGCCGGGTTCAGCGAGGCCATCGGGTCCTGGAAGACCATGGCCAGTTCGGTGCCGAGCCGTGGGTCCGCCCGCGGATCGTCCCCGTCGAAGCGGAGGGTGCCGGCCGAGACCCTGCCCGGGTACGGGACGAGATCCGCCAGTGCCAGCGCGCTCAGGCTCTTGCCGGAGCCCGATTCGCCGACCAGGCCGACCGCCTCTCCCGTGCCGATGTCCAGCGAGATCCCGCGTACGGCCTGCCGCCCGCCCGGGAACGTCACCCGCAGATCGCGCGCCCGGACCAGGGTCCCGGCGTCGCCGTCGGCGACCGGTTCGTCCGGTGTCATCGGCCGCTGCTGCGGCGCCGGCTCCGGTGCCTGTGGCGCCCGTCGGCCACCGGCCTGCGCGAGCACCTCGCCGACCAGGCCGAACATCAGCCCCGTCAGGACGACGGCCGCGCCGGGTGCCAGGGCCGCCGCCGGGTTCACGAAGATGCGGTTCAGCTGTTCGTTGAGCAGCCGCCCCCAGTCGTACTGCGGCGGCTGTACGCCGAGCCCGAGGAACGAGAGGCCGGAGAAGGCGACCAGGATGCCGCCTGTCGCCTGGGTGGCGAACAGCACCGACGGTTCGGCGATGTTGGGCAGCAGATGACGCACCACCAGCTTGAACCGGCCGACGCCGAGGATCCGGGCCGCCGCGACGTAGTCGGAACCCGCGATCGAGGCCGTCAGGTTCTGTACCAGCCGCGCCATGGGCGGGACCATGGCCAGCCCCACGGCGAACACCGCGCCGGTGCTGCCCACCCCGAAGATCGTGGCGAGGAAGAGCAGGAACAGCAGTCCCGGAAAGGCCACCAGCACGCCGACGGTCGCGGTGATCAGCCGGCCCAGGCGCCGGCCCACGACCGCCGGGGCGACGCCGAGCAGCAGCCCGCCGCCGACACCGATCACGGCGGCGAGCAGGGTGAGTCGCAGGGTCAGCCGGGTCGCCACCACGACGCGGGCGGCGATGTCCCGGCCGAGCTGGTCCGTGCCCAGCAGATGGGCGGCGCTGCTGCCCTGGTTGATCGCATCCGTATCGATCTGCGCGGCCCGGTCGCCGAGCAGCACGGGGCCGAATACGGCGACCAGTGCGACCAGCAGACAGGCGGTGAGCGCGGTGACGCCGATCGGTGTCCAAAGGGAGCGACCGAGCCGGTGCCGCAACGAGCTGTCATGGTCCTGATGAGGCATCGTCAACTCCCGCGGACGGTGGACTGGGGGTCGGCGACGGCCACGGCCACGTCGACGGCGAAGGTGATCAGCAGTGCGGCGGCCCCGTAGACCAGCACGACGCCCTGGACCAGCGGATAGTCCTTCTCGGTGATCGCCTGGACGATCGTGGTGCCGAGGCCGGGCCAGGCGAAGACGTTCTCGACCAGGACGGTGCCGGCGAGCAGCGAGCTGAACAGCAGGCCGCCCAGGGTGAGCGAGGAGGTCAGCAGATTGGGCAGCGCGTGCCGCAGATAGCGCAGCCGGGCCGGGAGCCGCTTCGCCCGTGCGGTCCGCATGTAGTCCTCGCCGAGCACCCGCAGGGTCTCCACCCGGACGATGCGTGACAGCGTCGCCGCCGGTACGACGGTCAGGGCGAGCACCGGCAGTACGTAGGAGTCCGGGCCGCCCCGCGAGGCGACCGGGAAGAGCGGCCACGCCACGGCGAACGCCGCGATCAGGCCCACCGCCAGCAGGAATTCGGGCACCGCGCCCAGGAACCCGGTGACCCCGGTGAAGGCGAGTTCACCGCGTCGCCTCCGGCCGTCCTTGGTCAGTACCGCGGCCGTCATGCCGACGGGAACGGCGATCAGCAGGATCAGAACGAACGCGGGGACGGTGATCTGCAGGGTGGCCGGGAGCCGGCTGGAGATGATCTCGGACACCGGCATCTGGGCGCCGATCGACTCGCCGAGCCTGCCCTGGAGGAGGTTCCCGACGAAGTCGCCGTACTGCTTCAGCAGCGATTGATCGAGGCCGAGCGACTGTCTGCGGGCAGCGACCAGGGCCGGGTCGGCGGTGGTGCCGAGAGCCGCCCGGACCGGATCGCCGGGGATCAGGTGGATCATCGCGAATGCGGCCGTGACCAGCGCCGCGAGCGACACCAGCAGCCGCCGGGTGCGGCGCAGGGCGAATCCGATCCACGGGTTGCGAACCCTCGCCCCCAGGGAGTCCAGGGTGATCGTCGCCATCAGTCGGCGCTCCGGCGCAGGGTGCTCGGGACGATGCCGCTGCCGTCCACCTCGAAGGTGACGCCCTTGCCGTAGTACCGGTTCGCCTTGCTGACGACCGGCACGATGTCGACGTTCTTGACCAGGGCGGCGTCGGCCGCGTTCCACAGGGCGCAGCCGGCGGCGCCGGGCTCGGCCGCGGCCTGGGCGGTGAGCCGGTGGTACTCGGGGTTGGCGATGGAGCCGAAGTTGTTGCCCTTCGGCGGCGGCGGACCGTCGTAGAACTGGGTCAGCTGGTCGGGGAGCGTGACTCCGATGGGCGCCCAGGCGATGTCCCAGTCGCCGCCGGCGAGGGTGCTGACGATGCTGCCGGAGCCCTTGGGTTCCGCCTTCGCCTTCACGCCGAAGGACGTCCACTGCTGGACGGCCAGTTCGACCGCCGAGCCGACCTGCGGCCCCTGATTGGTCGCGTAGCTGAGCCCGACGGTGAGCGGTTTGCCGTCCTTGGTCCAGGTGCCGCCGCTCTTCACCCAGCCCGCCCCCGTGAGTGCGGCGGCTGCCTTCGCCGTGTCGTGGGCGGGGAGGTTGCCCTTCACCGTGTCGCCGGAGCAGGGGGTGGGGGCGATCTCGCCTATGCCGGTCGCCGGCCTGCCCTTCCCGCCGGTGGCGACGTTTCCCAGCTGTTCGAGATCCAGCACGGAGACCAGCGCCTTGCGTACCGCGAGGTCGGCGGTCGGGCGGCCGGCGGCCTGGTTGAACAGGAGCTGTCCGAACAGCGCCTGCAGGCTCCGCTTCTTCACCTTGGCCGCGTCCAGCCGGTCCTGGTCGGCACCGTTGATGAGGGCGACATTGATCTGACCGGCCATCAGGAGGTTGGCCGCGGTCGACTCGTTGGCGACCACCTTGACCACCACCTTGCCGGGAAGGCCGGCACCGGTGGATCCGCGGGGCCCCCAACTGTACCCGTCACGCTTAACGTACGTGTAGTGGTCGCCCGGGACCGCCTCGGTCAGCCGGTAGGGGCCGCTCGCGTCGGTGGCCCTGGCCAGTGCGGTCGGCGTCGCCAGGCTCTTCTTGCACAGCAGCGGCAGCAGCCGGGCCATCTGCACGATGAACGGGGCGGGCTTCGTCGTGGTGACGGTGACCGTCCGGGCCGCCTTGTCGGCCTTGGCCACAGCGGTGACGGGGACGGAGAGGCCGAGCATCGGCGACTGGTTCTTCGGATCGGCGATGTGGTTGTACTCGGCGGCCACGTCCTCGGCGGTGAGGGCCGAGCCGTCCTCGCAGGTGACTTGGGGGCGGATGGTGAACTTCGCCGAGGTGGCCGTGGCGGACCACTTCTCGGCCACTCCCGGCACCAGCGAGCCGTCGGCGTCGATGTGCACAAGCGTGTCGTACGCGAAGGAGTTCATCGCCAGTGCAGTGCTGACCAGCGCCGTGGTGGGACTGAGGCTGCCCGGATCACCGGAGATGGCGACCACCACCGTCGAGCCGCCGGCACCCCCTGCGGATGAGTCGCCGCCGCATGCGCTCGCGGTGCCGACCAGGCCGAGCGCCGTGACCACCGCGGCCGCCGCCCGGGTTCTGCGGGCCGTTCTGTTGCCGGTCTCCGTGCCTGCGGTGCTGGCCATGGTCACCTCCGAGGGAGCGGCACGCCGCCGCCGAGTGAGGGAACACTAGGCAGCGCCGGACCGGCTCCGAGTGGTCGCGCCGCACGAAAAACCGGCTCCCCGACGGTGCTCCGCACCGAAGACGGACGCGAGGACGGGGTGATTCCGGACGGCGGAGCCCCGGCGCGGAGCCCCGGCGCGGAGCCCCGGCGGAGAGAAAATTCGATCGCCATGAAATCCGCCGACTGAAAATCTGTGGCGCATGACTTCGCAGCACCAGATACGGGCCGACTACGACGTCCGGACGATCGTCGTCTATCAGGCGTACTCGCCGGCGGTCGCCGGTCCGGCCCTGCGGGCGAAACGGTTCGTACCGCCGTTCTCGTTCAACCGGATGACCTGGATCAAGCCGTCGTTCCGCTGGCTCATGCACCGCAGCAACTGGGCGCAGAAGTCGGGCCAGGAGCGGATTCTCGCGGTACGGATCACCCGGGCCGGATGGGAGGAGGCCCTCTCGCAGGCCGTACTGACGACGGCCGACCCGTCGGCTGTCGCCCAGGCCCCCGTGCACGTCCAGTGGGATCCCGAACGTTCATTGCGGGGAGCCGCGCTCAATCACTACAGCATCCAGGTCGGGGTGGGACGCGGTCTGATCCGCAGCTTCGCCGAGGAGTGGGTCGTCGACCTCACCGACATGACGCCCCGGGTCCAGAAGATCGCGGCGCTCAGACAGAGCGGCCGGACCGCGCAGGCCCAGCGGCTGCTTCCACCCGAGCGGATCTACCCGGTGCCCCCGGCCGTCGCGAAGGGCCTTCGGATCGACGCCTGAGGCCACGGCGGCCCCGGTGCGCACACCCGCGGCACGCACCGACGCCACCGCGCCTCATCGCGCTACTGCATCACCTGGAGCGCGGTGTGCCCGAAGGACCGCTCGCAGGAGTAGACCTGCATGGTGCAGCCCCGGCCGATGGTGACCTGGGTGGGTTCCTGCGGCTGCGGGTACACCACTCCGGGTGCCGCGTCGGCGGCTTCGTCCTCGACGGGGCGCCAGTGCATTTCGTTGTCCCATTCGCCGCTGTCCACGGTCAGCAGTGGGCGGACGCCCCCACCGCAGTCCGGGCACTCCATGGGCCACGGATCGCAGAAGCTCCAGTTTCCCCAGCCACCGAGCTTCCATCCGGGCGCCACGGACAAGGCGCCCTGGTACAGGTAGTCGTGCTCTTCCTCCCAGGCCCTGACGCGTTCGGCGAGTGCCTCGTCCAGTTCGTGCGGTGCCGGGTACTCGGTGACCCGTTCGGGGTGCAGGAGGCAGGGGCCGGGCAGATAGTTCCCGTTGCCGATCACCGACGGCTCGGGCGGCGTGGTCAGCGGCGGACCGACTTCGGCGGCCCTCCGCCACACCAGACGCACCCGCGGAAGGCAGTCGTCTCCGTGGTCGAAGGGGCACCACAGCACCTGGAGCAGATCCGTCGCCCGTGGGCCCGGCCACGGGCCGTCGCCCTCGGCGGCCTGGAGGTCACGTGCATACAGCTGGGCTACTGCCAGCAGGGGAACCGGCCCGTTCTGCGGGATGCGCCGGCCGCTGTAGCCGGCCCGGTCCACGACTTCCCGCTCCTGCGGGGTGAGAATCAACCGGTTGCCCTCCGCCCGTGCCCAGGCCGCGGTCAGGACCCGGCGTTCGGCCCGCACCTCGTCGGGTGCGAAACCGAGGTGCCACGGGCCCACGTGCTCCGGGCAGGTGGGCCACGGTTCGTCCCGTGGCCACCGCAACGGCCCACCGACGGAGCTGTCCTCGACGGCCGGCCTCCCCGGGCGCGGGTGCAGCCGCACCGCCGTGCGTGCCAGCGGGGCGAGATCCGGGAACTCCTCGGTGATGTCGACCGGGCGAGGCGGCGTCGTGCGGTGCATCGGAGCAGCGTAGTGGCCCGTCCCCCGGACCGGCACACCGCTCGCCCGTCCGTCCGACCGTCCCTACAGCGGTGGCTCGGTGGCGAGTTCCAGCAGCCAGCCCGCGCTCTCCGCGTCGCCGGCCCCGCCCGCGCTGCTGGACGCGCCGGGGAAGAGCCGTCCCCAGGAGCAGGCCCGCCCGATCGCCCCGAGTCGCCAGGCCAGACTCAGCGCACGCCTCAGCTCGGCCTGCGTGCGGCCGTCGCCCGTCCACTGCTCCAGGTAGGCGTCCCGCAGTCGGGGCAGCACCTCGGGCCCGAACCGTTCACGGGCCGCACGGGCGGGGACGAGGAGGCTGCAGAACGGGTGGGCGACGGCCGCGTCGCCCCAGTCGAAGAACGTGAAACGGCCCGGCTCCGGCGCGAAGAGCTGGCCGTCGTGCAGGTCGGAGTGGTCGAGCGTATCGGCGATGCCCGCTGCCGCGAGCTCCTCGCACCACCCGGCGAGCCGGGGCCGCAACTCGCGCAGGACCTCGCGGTCGGCGGTCTCCAGTGCGGTGTTCTCCTCGACGACCCGGTCGAAGGTCTCCGGGAGCACGGTCGTGCGCGCGCCGGGGACACCGAGCCGTTCGATCTCGTCGGTGTACGGAACGAGGGCGCGTTGCATTCCGGCGTACTGCCGCAGCGGTTCCTCCCAGGCACGCGGATCAACCGCGGTGAGGGCCGCCGAGTCGAGTGCGTCACGGAAGAGCGTGCCGCCGTCCGGAAGCAGGGACCAGCCCCGGCCCGCGTCGACGGCGAGCGGTTTCAGCACGTACCCGGGCACCCAGCGGGCCAATGCCTCGGTCAGCCCCGCCTCGAAGGCGCTGGCGGGCGGGTTGGCCTTGAACCACACGACGTCGCCGCCCGCGACGGACATCCGCACCAGCACGGACCACGGCCGGAGTCTCACCTTCCGTGGCCCGGTTTCGCGCAGCCCATGTGCGGCGAGCCCGCGTTCCGCCCATCCGAAGACGGCCTCCCGCCAGTCCTGCCGTTCCCAGGGCGTCACGGCGTCCTGGTACCGCCCTCGGTCCACCACGGCCGGCGCATCACTTCGCATCGCGCCATCCCATCACCGTGCCGGTCCGGGCCTCATCCGAATTTCCGGCGACGGTACGCGGTCAGGCCCGGCACAGGGCGCAGGCGGCCTCTCCCGGACCGGGCGGGGCGAGCGGCCTACTGACGCACCGGCTGCGCGCCGATCATCGCGAGACCGTCGATCGCCGCCGGGGACAGCCGTGACTCCTCCAAGCCCGACAAGGGCATCCAGCTGACGTCGGAGGTGGAGTCATCGACCTTGGTGACCGCGAGCTGTCCCGGTTTGAGGTCGACCACGTAGAAGAGCCCCACGAGATGCCAGTTCACTCCGAGCCGGTGCGCGGTGTACGACCGCGCGTCCACCAGCCGGGCGTCGAGAAGCTCCAGGCCGGTCTCCTCGTACAGTTCACGGGCCAGCGTCTCCCGCGGCTGCTCACCGGGATCGATGCCTCCGCCGGGCAGGTGCCACAGTCCGGGCATGAAGACCGGTGAGCTGTCCGAGAGCCGGGTCAGCAGCAACTGGTGATCCGCGACGGCGAGCGCATATGCCGAGATACGTGAACGTACGTCGCTTCCCACGGGTGTCCTCCGGTCATCGAGGTCCACGGCTCCGACCGAGCCGGTCGGGACAACCTATCGATCACACAAAGGAGTTCGGACACGGGACCGCCGGCTGACGGTCGCCGGAAGTCCCGACCGCGGCCCCGGTCTACCGGCGTTCCAGCGCCCCCCGGACGAAGGCCGCCTGACCTGCGTGCTGCAGATCGTCCGAGATGACGCTGATCAGACGCACTCCGAGGCTGACCGGCGGCGACCACGCCTCGTCGACGATGCGGTCCAGAGCCGCGTCGTCGAGCCCGCGCACGAACCCGACGGTCCGCTCGTGGACCGCGTCGTGGTAGCCGAGCAGCAGTTCGGCCGAGCCCACCCGCACGGCCGCGACATCCGCGCTGCTGTGTCCGTACCCGGTGGCCTCCTTCGCGAAGGGCAGATCGAAACGGGAGGCCCAGTCCTCGGAGAACCAGACCTGCTCGACACCGGCCGCGTCCGAGACATGGTCGTCCTGGATCCGGGTGAGATGCCAGACGAGCCAGCCGATCGAGTTCGCACCGTCGTCGAGACGAGCATGGAGGTCGGCGCGTGAAAGGCCCTCGACCGCCGAGTGCACCGTCTCCCGGACGCGGCTGAACGCGTCGGTCAAAAGGTCAGCACTGTTCATGCCATCACCTTCGCCGCTGCCGGGCCCCTCCCCCGCCATCGACACGCACCGCGCACCGCAGCCGCACCGTTCACCGGCCGCGGTCTCGGCAGCGTCCGGGCATGCGCATAGAGTGGCAGCATGCTTTGACGCCTGCCCGGAAGCCGGGCACCACCATGACCTCCGTCGTACCCGATCGATTCCGGAACCGACGAAGGAGAGACACATGAGTGCCACCCACCCGATCGACGTCCCCGCCGCGTTCGCCGCGTCCTACGGCACGAACGGTGGCGCGTCCGGCCGTGCCTGGATCGCCGCGCTGCCCGGACTGGCCGCGGACTTCCTGGACCGCTGGACCCTGCGGCTGGACGGCCCCGCAGCACACGGCATGGCCTCGCTGGTGCTGCCGGTGATCCGCGGGGACGGTATGCCCGCGGTGCTGAAGCTCCAGCAGGTCTCCGAGGACAACATCGGCGCCGCGCCGGGCCTGCGGGTGTGGGACGGCAACGGGACGGTGCACCTGCTCGACCACGATCCGGACACCGGCACGATGTTGCTCGAACGGCTGGACGCGGCGAGGCCGCTGTCGGCGGTGACGGACGACATGGCCGCCGTGCAGATCCTCGCCGAGCTGATGGCCCGCCTGGTCGCGGTGCCCGCGCCGCCGGGCTTCCGGCAGTTGGCCGACATCGCCGCGGCCATGCTCGACGAGGTGCCGCGTGCCGTGCCGATGCTGCGCGACCCCGCCGAACGGCAACTGGTGCGCACCTGCGCGTCCGCGGTGGCCGAACTCCTCGGCGAACCGGGCGACCGCCTGCTGCACTGGGACCTGCACTACGACAACGTTCTCGCCGGACAGCGGGAACCGTGGCTGGCCATCGATCCCGAGCCGCTGGCCGGCGACCCGGGTTTCGAGCTGTTGCCGGCGTTGGACAACCGCTGGGCCGAGGTCGTGGCGACCGGTGACGTGGCCCGCACAGTGCTCCGCCGCTTCGACCAGCTGACCGAGGTGCTCGGCCTGGACCGGCAGCGGGCGACCGGCTGGACGCTGGGCCGCGTCCTGCAGAACGCGCTGTGGGACATCGAGGACGGCAGGACCGCCCTGGAGCCAACCCAGATCACCATCGCCACGGCCCTGTTGAGCCGTCAGGGACAAGAGCACCGCCGATAGGCCGGATTCGACGCCGGTTCGGTCCGGCAGGACGCCTTCGCGGCCACGGTCTACAGCATGGTGAACCGTTGGCGCGCCTCGTCGAACAAGCGCGGGTAGTCGCTGCCGTACGTGACCGCCGCGGCGAACAGCGCGTCGAGCGCGGCACGCAACGGGTCCGTCTCCATCGCGTCGAACAGGGCGGGCATCGCCATGGCCTGCTTCAGAATCCCTCCCCGGCTGCCGTCGGGCGAGTCCACAAGCGTGTGCGGGATCGTCCGGTCGGCGAAGAAGCGGTCCCACGTGCGCCGGAGATCGTCGAACGGCTCCGGCAGGTCGTGCCCGAGGTCGAGCGCCGCCAGCGCGGGGGCGATCCAGTCGACGCCGCTCAGACCCGCTTCCTCGTACGCGCGGTGGGCGGCCCAGCGGGCGATGGACCGCTGGGCCGCCGGTCCCGCCGCGTCCACCGCGTGCAGGAGGTCGCTGTCCAGGCGCAACAGCCCCGCCACATTGCCGCCGACCTCCCGCAGACTCCGGCTGGGCAACCGACCGCCCCATTCCTGGGCTTCGGCACGCCTCTGCGCGGCCTCCGCCGCTCGCGCCTGCTCCGCTGCCCGGCGGCGCTCGGCCCGGGTGCGCTCTTGTGGTGACGGGGGCGGCGGCAGGAGGCGCGCCTGCCGATGCCAGTAGTCCGCGGTCTCTGCCGTCTGCCTGACGATCTCGTCGGGGCGGGGTGCGGCCGGCCAGAACTGCAGCAGGTACTGATCGGCTGTCGCCTCACCGGCGAGAATGGCGAGTTCGTCCTCGCGCGCGCCGTCCATGTCACGCCCGCAGTAGCGCACCCGGTAGTCGGCCACGGGCAGATCCAGCGACACCAGGGGGCCATCACCCCACGGCAGGACGACCGTGGACTCGGAAGCGGGCCGGAACGCAACCTCGACCACGTCCTCCCAGCCGGCGTCGAGCGCGGGTACGGTGTCGTGCACCTCGACGGTCAGCCCCACTTCCCCGGTGTGCAGGCCCGTGGTCAGAAACAGATATCCGGGCACCGCGGCTCCGCAGAGCCCATTGGCCTGCCCGGCGCTGGGCTCCGGCCCATCCGGGTCGTCCGTGTCAGGCCTGCTCTCCACATAGAACTGCCCATAACTGACGTGCAGTTCCCCGCAGTACACTGTTCGCATGCCCGCCCCTTTGCCGGTTCCCGGTATCCGGGCCAAAGTATGCGGGCCGGGTCCGACAGTGCCGGTGGTCCCGGAGCATCGCGGCCGGGAGACCGCTCCGCCGCCTGCCTCGGGCGGCCTTCTGCCTGTGACGGAGGATCGAGGTCGCAACGGTACGTGCTCGCCGCTTCTGGGCATCGGGGGTGCGGCCGGGTCCGGATGTCCATTGCTGCCGTCCGCCGGCCCGCCGTGGATCCGGTTCTTCCCCGTCCACCTGGTCGTGCCCCCTCGGGATCTGTGCGATCGTCTCCGGCGTCGACGCGTCGCACAACATGCGGGGGCTGGAAGATGCCGACCGCCTCCGTGCGCGGGCCGGGGTCGTTCTCGGCTCAATGGCCGTCGTCGTCCCGGTCGCGGTCGTTGCCTGGGCCTGGTGGGCGCTCAGCCGTCCGCACGGCTGACCGGGCCGCGCCGCTCGCCGGGTGCTGTCACCCGAGTGCGCCGGGCGCTCCGCGCCGGGGGGTCAGCCGCGCGATCCGGGCCAGCCGGCGCAATGAGCCGACCAGAGCCGCGCGGTCGTACGTACTGGTCGTGACGAGCACCTCGTCGGCACCGGTCTCCTTGATGACCGTTTCGAGCTCCGTGGCGACTTCGTCCTCCGTGCCGTGGAGGTGTCCGCGCAGCCCGTCCTCGTAGAATCGGCGCTCCTTCTCCGTCATGGTCCGCGCCTCGACCCGCTCGACGGGGGCGAGCGGCGGGAAGACGCCGTGGGTCCGGGAATGGGCCATGGACCACGCTTCCGGGATCAGGATTCGGCGGGCCTCCGCCGCGCTCCCGGCGAGCGCGATCGTGCCCGCCACGACCACATAGGGCTCTGCGGCCCAGGAGGAGGGGCGGAATTCCCGGCGGTAGCGCTCGACGGCGCGCAGCAGCTTCTCCCGGCCGCGGAGGTCTCCGACCACCAGCGGCAGGCCGGCCGCGGCCGCGATGCCAGCGCCCTCGCCGGTGGCCAGCAGGAACGGGGGTATGCGCAGGCCCTCGGCGGGCAGGGCATGGACCTGCGGGTGGGCCCGCTGTGTGCCGTCCAGCCAGCCGAGCAGTTCGGTGAGCTGCCCGGAGAAGCCCTCGGCGGCCGATCTGTCCCGGCCGAGCGCCCTGCGGATGCCGTCGGTGAAGCCCACGGAGCGGCCGAGGCCCATGTCGATCCGGCCGGGGAACAGGGACTCCAGTACGCCGAACTGCTCTGCCACCAGCAGCGGTTGATGATTGGGCAGCATCACGCCGCCGGTACCGACCCTGATGATGGAGGTGGCGGCCGCGACGGCCGCGGCCAGGACGGTGGGCGCCGAACCGGCGACGCCCGGCACGCTGTGATGCTCGGAGACCCAGAACCGGTGGTACCCGAGCGCTTCGGCCTCCTCGGCGAGACGCACCGAGTCACGCAGCGCCTCCGGACCGTCGTGCCCCTCACGGATGCGGGAACGGTCGAGCACGGAGAACCGGGTGGATGCGATCACTGAACTCACATCCTTGTTCAACGTCCGGGGCGCGTCAGGATTCCCCCGGCCCCGTACGGAGTCCTGCCGGTGCGGGGCCGGGGGAACGGCGGCAGGCCTGCCCGGCTTCACTCCATGGGGTAAATGTCCCCGCTCGCCATGCCGCTGACCTGCTCACTCTCCGATTCGATCCGGCTGGCCTTCTCCTTCAGACGCCGGCGTTCCTCGGGGTCGGTGGTGCGCTCGGCTTCGTCCTTCAGGTTTTTCGCCTTGGCTCGCATCTGCCGCACGCGACTGCGCAGTTCGTCCGACTCACTCATGATCACTCCTTGGATGTGCGGGACCCGCCACGGGACCGGGCGTCGCCCGTCCGGTCCCCGGCCGAGGTGTCAGGATCGGGAGCGGCGCCATGGACAACTGGACGCACGCGCGCGTGAACAGCGGGCCTTGGAGCTCAGGAAACCGAGACCGATGCCCAGCATCCAGAAGTCCTTGGCCATCGGGATGCCGTTCTGGGTGGGCCGGAGGCTTCCGGGCTCCCGCAGCCCGGGAACCCTCAGATACAGACCGATCAGGCCCCCGGAGAATCCGGTCAGCGCCAGCCCGGCCAGCCGGGTCGGCACGAACGGGGCGAGCAGCGTTCCGCCGACCGCGATCTCCGACCAGGCGAGCAGTCGGGTGAACCGCTCGGGCTCGATCTTCTTCAGGAACGGGTAGGCGACACAGGCCATGCCGTGCAGGCCCTCGGCCGTCTCCGCGTCGGCTTTCAGCATGCCCAAGCCGGAGTTCAGGATGAACGCGCCGGTGGCGAGGCGAGGGGGCACATCACGCGGTTCGACAGTCGTCGTCATGGGAGCCTCCGTCCTGTACTGGGCCCCTCGTCGAGCTTAGCCAGTAGGTGCCGGTGGCGCTTCACAAGGAGAGCCCCGACCGCGGGCCCGGCGTCGTGACCTCCGCCGCCGGACCCGCCCCGGGTCAGGTGATCGGGCCCGACGCGGGGGATCGGACGAGCTATGGTTCCGGATTCAAGGATTCAGCCCGTTGTGGGCGCTTCCGCCGTGGCCGCATTGCCCGCCACCGTGACCCGCTGTCCCCGGCTCGTGGTCTGCGAGGTGGTGCTCAGGCAGCTTCCGGACGACGGATCGGTGACTGCGGGAAGGCTGCCCGTATGGGCCACGCCCGCCTCGGTGCCGACCGGTTTTCCGTATGTCGCGGTGACCCGCTGGCCGCAGCCGGCCGAGAGGTAGGGCTCGATGAAGCCCTGATCGGCGTTCTTGAACCGGCCGGAGGCGGACGGAAGCCCGAAACTGCCGATGTGTGCCACCGGCGCTCCGGTCGCCGTCTCGACGACATCCCCGGTCATGAGCTGCGTCGCCCCGCTCACGGAGGCCCGCTCGAGCACCAGCGAGTACATCGTCCCCGGTGTGTAGCGGAAGCGGACCGCACAGCTCACTCCGGCGCCGCCGTCGGCTCCGTAGGTGCAGTGGTCGTCCGTTGTCGTGGCATCGGCGTTGAAGGAGCTGAAGATCGCCTGAAGTACGCGGTTCCCGTTCGCGTCGACGGGCTTGGGCTGGAAACCGGCGTAGGGGCGCGTGCCGCTCTCCAGGGTGGTGTAGTAGGCGAAGTAGATGCCGGACGCGTCCGGCGCGGAGTCCACGGCCATCGGAAGCGTCAGCGTGGTCACGGGCGTGGGTGCGTTCGTGGTCCAGCGCAGGGTGGGCGTCGAGGCCCACGACTGCCCTGCCGCGCCGAGGGCGAGCAGCGTGGTGGCGGCGAGGACCGTGCCCGACCGCACGAGGCGGCGCAGCTGTCTGCGGGCGGGGGTCCCGGAGTAAGTGTTTGTGGTGCTCATGTCATCCTCTTTCGGTCGGTGAGCTTGCCGGGATCGACGGGCGGCTTGGGCAGCCCCAGCGCGGCGGGGGCGGCAACTCCCGCGGAGTCGATCGGCGCGCGGGCCAGTCGCATACGCTCCCTCTCGGCGTCCGGAAACGCCTCGATCAGCAGCGTGTTCCCGGGGCCGTGCCCGGCCTGCCCCCCGATCCGTTCCCGGGTCCGGTCCCCGGCCTGCCGGGCAGCGGCGGAACCCGCGCCCAGCAGGGTCGCCGCACCGGCACCGGCCAGGGCGCCCAGGATCGCCCGACGGCTCATGGCACGGAGGACGGAGCCGTCCGGCGCTCCGGAAGCCGGCCCCGTGTCGTGTTCGGACAGCGGCGAGGCGGCGGCGAGATGAGCCGGAGTGGTGAACGGTGTTCGGGCAGGGCGCATCCGGAACTCCTATGAGGATCAACGGAATCGGAGTGTTGTGCGGGTTGCGCGCCAGCATGTAAGCGATTGCCGTAGGGAGCAAGAGGCCATCAAATGTTTCTGTCTTTTACTATGACCAGGGCATACGTGGGTGACAGTAACCGCTAACACTCTTCGGTACGGGTGGACTTGGTGACGCCGGGGCGGTTCTGGCCGGATGGCGAGGAATCGGCCACTGGCTCGCAGCCCCTCCGTACCGGCGATGTCGACTTCTGTTGATCGCGGAGCAACCTCGGACGCGCGACCGTCGTCTTGATCCACAGCAAGGCGGTTCGCCACAAGCGACAGAAACCGCCCCCGACCCCCACGAACACCCGGGTCCGTCCATCAGGTAACTATGCACGCCATGTATACACTCAGCGCATAGTTGATTCCCGTCCCGATCCGGCCGCGCATGAAAGGCCCCCATGCACAGCAAGGCACTGGCGCCCGAGTACCAAGGCGCCCTCACCAAGATGTCGGTGAACTCCTCTCTCACAGACGTACTGGCAGAAGGAGTACGTCACTTGAGAGAGGCCGAGCTCTCCGGTTCGCAACAGGAGGTGGCCCGGTGCGGGCTCGCCGTCGCCGAGGCGCACCGCAGGCTCGGCAACGTGACGGAAGCCGATCGGGCCTGGAAGGCCAGTTACCGGTCCGCCCGCTCGGCCGGCGACCTCGGGGCGATGGCCTGGGCGCTGTGGAGCGGGGGGACGCTGGCCCGGCAGCGCGGTGAACTCAGGCTCGCCTTCCGGCTGTTGGGACTCGCGGCCGACATGGGCAAGCGCGGCGGGGACATCGTCGCCCGCGGCTACTCCCTCGCCGGCCTCGCGGAGACCGGTCGAATACAGGGCGACTACCGGACCGTCGCCGCACTGCACGAACAGCTGCTCGCCGAAGCACGCGCACGTGGCGAGGCGCGTCACACCGTGTGGGCGCTGGAGGGAATCGCGCAGATCCACCGCAACACCGGCTCGCTCGACACGGCCCTGGCCATGTTCGAGGAGGCGGCCGAACTTGCCGGCAACGCGGACGACCGGCGCGGCCGGGCGTGGGCCCTGCGCGGCATGGCCGACATCATCTCCCTGCGGGACGGTGACACGGAGCGCGCCCTCGCTCTGCTCTCGGAGGCCGAACTCACCTGCCGCGAGATGAATCTGTCCAGTGCGCTCGCCTACAACCACAAGATGCGCGCCAACGTCCTCTTCCGCGCCCGCCGTTACGAGGAGGCGCGCGAGGTGTACGAGGAAGCGCTCGCGGAGTTCCGCGCCATGACCGAACCCCGGGGTGAGGCGCTGGCCCGGCTCGGTCTCGTCAAATCGCTCGCCCGGCTCGGCCGCGACCGCAACGACACCGCGGTGGATCTGCACGAGTTGCGCCGCACCCTCAGCCGGATCGGTCTGCTCAACGCCCGGGACATGGTGGACAAGGCGTACGCCGAACTCGGTGTGGCCCCGGTCGACGGCGACACGGACGAGGAGAGCGGACGACGATGACACCACCGCCCGCAACCCGGCAGGCCGCGGCGCCGGAGGTGCTCGCCCGCTGCCGCGACCTCGTGCGCCCGGCGCTCGCACAGGCCGTACGGCGCCTGCATCCGTGGCACGCGGAGATGGCCGCCTTCTCGCTCGGGTGGGACGCGGCGGACGGCAGCCCCGCCCCGGGCTCACAGGGCAAGGGGATCCGCCAGACCCTCACGCTGCTCAGCGCCGAGGCCGCCGGGGCGCCGGCAGAGGACGCGGTGGTCGGCGCGGTCGCCGTGGAACTGATCCACGTCTTCTCCCTCCTCCACGACGACATCATGGACGGCGACGAGACCCGCAGACAGCGCGCCACCGTGTGGAAGGCGTACGGAACCGGCCCGGCGGTCCTCGCGGGCGACGCGCTCTTCGCGCTGGCCGTGCAGACCCTGGCCGACTCGCCCGGCAGTCACAGTGCGACGGCGGTCCGGCATCTCGCCGGGACGCTGGCCGACCTGGTCCGCGGCCAGGCCGACGACCTGCTCTTCGAGTCCCGGCCGTGGAGCGGGCCCGAAGCGGTCCAGCCGCACGAGTACCGGTGGATGGCCGAACACAAGACAGGTGCGCTGCTCGGCTGCGCGGCGGGCCTGGGCGCGGTCTTCGCAGGTGCCCCGGCCCCGACCGTCGACGCACTCACCCGAGCGGGCCGGCATCTCGGGGTGGCGTTCCAGGCGGTGGACGATCTGCTCGGGATCTGGGGCGATCCCGAGGTCACCGGCAAGCCCGTGCACAGCGATCTGCGCCGGCTGAAGAAGACCTGTCCCGTCCTCTCGGCCCTGGCCACGGACCATCCCGCCGCCCGACGGCTCGCCACGCTGCTCGGCACCGGAAATCCGCTCGACGGCAACGACGCCCGGCGGGCGGCCGAGCTCGTCGAGGAGGCCGGCGGACGCTCCGCCACCCTGGCCGAGGCCCACCGGCAGCTGGACGGCGCCCGGCGCAGCCTGGAGAGCGTTCCGCTCGCTCCGGCCGCGCTCGGCGAGATCCTCGCGCTGTTCCCGTTCCTCATCGACCGCACCGGCTGACCGGGTCCGGCCGACGGTCCCTTCTTCTGCTCCTCCGCTCCTCCGCGCCCCGTCAGCCGGTGAGCCCGGTGATGAGCTCCTGCGCGACGGCTGCCGGGGCCCTGGGATGGAGCAGTTCGGTGCGGTGGACCAGGCGCGGGGCGGAGAACCGGATGCCGGTCGTGCCCGGCAGGGCGGCGGTGAGGGCGAGGGGCAGGGCCGCCAGTCCGTGTCCCGCGGCGACGAGCAGCCCGAGGCCGTACACATCGGTTCCGCGGTACGTGATGTGCGGGCGGAACCCGTCGGTGTTGGCGGCGGCGCGCAACTGGGCGAGGGCAACGGCGGTGTCGGGGGCGTCGATCCAGTGGGCGTCGGCGAGGTCGAGGAGGCGAAGGGAGCACCGGTGCGCCGACGGGCGGCCCGCGGGAAGGAGAACGGCGAGGGGCTGCTCGGCCACGGCCAGGCCGGTCATGGGTCCCGCATCGGGCACCGGCAGCGGGTCGCTGGGGGCCGCCGCACCGTCGATCAGGCCCAGGTCCACGGCTCCGGTGAGCACCGCCTGCGCCACCGCTGCCCGTCCGAGCACCCGGACGTCCACGGCGAGTCCGGGCGTGTCGGTGCGCAGGCGGGCCAGCTGCCCGGCGACGGCGGGCGTGAGTGCCGCGGGGCCGCAGGCGAGGGTCAGCCCGGTGGGGTGGGTCCGTCCGACCCGAACTGCACGGCGACGGCACCCGGCCCCACCCCCTGATCACAGGACTGGCCGAGGCGGCCGTCCGGCACGCGAAGGGCACGCACTGATGCGGATCCAGAACGCCACCTCCAGGGGCGGGAGAACGCGGGCGGCGGCCGTGGTCGCCGCCTATCTGCGAGCCTGCACGGTCCCCGACGCCTGCGCCACCAGCCCCCTCGCGCCGGTTCCGGACGCCGCGCTGACCGCCACCCGCGTCGACGCGCCTGGTCACCCCGATGTCCGGTCCGGGGGCTCGTAGCAGGTGGTCCAGCCGCGGCGCAGGTCCCAGGTGCCTCCGTCGGCGCAGGCGCCGCGCAGACCGTGGACGGTGCCGGCCCCGGCGAGTTCGACGAGTCGCGGGGTACCGAGCGAGGCGAAGCCGAAGGTGCGGTCCGCCGCCCAGTCGGTGGACCGGCGCAGGCGCCGGGTCAGCCGGGCCACGCCGCGCGGCGCCCCGGCCAGCACCCACGCGTCCGGGGACTGGGCGGTCAGCCGCCGGGCCGGACGGAGCCACGAGGCGGCGTCCTCCGGCCAGTCGACGACGACGAGCACGTCCTTGTCCAGGTCCTGCCAGCAACGTACGAACGCCTGCGCGGCGTCGACGGATTCGGCGTCGCGACCGTGTCCTACGGCGACGGACCGGATGCGCGAACGCGGCGCGGTCAGCAGGCCGATCAGAGCGGCCAGCTCCGCTTCGGTGTGTGCGTGCGGTGCGGGGCTGTCGACGTCAGAGGTACGGAGGCCGGGTGACGTACTCCGCGCAGCATCCTCGAAGTGTCCTCGGGTGACCGTCCGGTGTGCGGCGGGGCGGTCCAGCCGCCCGTACGACCGCCCGCCGCGGGGCTGGGTGGCGTCGTTCACCGGGCGTCGTGGAAGACGAGGCCGAGGGTGCGGCGCCGGCCGGAGCGGACGGTGCTGACACCGTGCCGCATGGGCGCGATCGACCAGCCGCGCTTGGAGACGACCGGCCGGTCACGGGTGGTGAAGACCAGCCCGTGGCCCTGGAGAAGAGTGGTGGCCGATCCGCGTGACTGTGCACGCGGCCGCTGTTCGGTCATGAGGAACTCACCACCGGTGTAGTCGGTGCCGGGCACATCGAGGCCGATGACGACCTGGAGCGGGAAGAGCATGTCGCCGAACACGTCGCGGTGCAGGGCGTTCCAGTCCCCGGCGCCGTAACGCAGCAGGATCTGGGCGGACTTGGACTGCCCCGCCGCGTGACACATGCCGAGCCACTCGGCCAGTTCGTCGGGCCACGGCGCGGCCGTGCCCAGCTTCGCGGACCAGTCACGGGCGATGGGCAGCAGGTGCGGATAGAACGCCTCACGCAACTCCCCCACCACTTCGGGCAGATCGTGGGTGAAGTAGCGGTACTGGCCGGAGCCGAAACGGTGGCGGGCCATGTCGACGGTGGAGCGGAAGCGCTCGGTCTCGTCGTACAGAGCGGCGATCTCCCGGCACTGAGCGGGGGTGAGCAGCCGCCCGGTCGGCGCGCTGCCGTGGGCGGCGAGCTCGTCGGTGAGCGCGGTCCAGTCGGTGGCGTCGACCAGGTCGCGCGCGGTTCCGGCCGGGCGGGCCGGGTGTGTGGTGTCGGTCATGGGTCTGGTTCCCTGTTCCCCAGGCTTCCGCCTGTCGGTCGTGCGCTCAGCGGGCATGGTGCTGGTGCCGTGCCGAACGGGGTGCCATCGGCAGCCGTTCCTCCCCCGGACCGGCCGACGGCGGCCCGGGACGCTCGTTCCCCGGCCCGGCTCCGGCTCCTCCTCGATGGGGTGTGGTCGTCCCCACCCGGCGTCGCGACGGGTGGCCCCGTGACCCATGCTCGCCGACCGCCGGCACCGGATCTGGCGCTATTCGGACATTGCGCTGCCCAGTGCCCGACGTGCGAGACGCGACCTGCGAGGTGCGACGTGCGCTGCACGGAAGCGGTGTTCTCCCGCTGGTACAGCCGTACGGGAGACTCGCTCGGCCGGCCACGGACGACCGGCCTTCGCGCCGGGCCTGCCTGACGTGCGACGGTGGAAGAAGACCCTGCGTCCGATGCGGGAGGTCCCGGATGCCTGCACAGCCGCTCGACGAGGGCACGCTGAAGGAATTGGTCGCCGATGCCACCGCCGCCCCGTCCATGCACAATGCCCAGCCCTGGCGATTCCAATACCGGCGCTCCACCCGGACGCTCACGCTGCGGGCGGAGTTCGACCGTGAGATGCCCGAGGCCGACCCCTCCACTCGCGGCCTGCACGTGGGGTGCGGCGCGGCACTGCTGAATCTGCGGGCGTCGGCATCACACCGGGGCCTCGACGCGGTGACCACGCTGCTTCCGGTTCCCGCCGATCCCGCCCTCGTGGCGTCGGTCCGCCTGCACGAAGGCACCGGCGTACCCGCGACGCCCGCGGATGCGGCCCTCGCCGCTCTGTACCCCGCGATCCGGCACCGTCACACCAGCCGGAATCCGTTCGACGACCGGGCGATCCCCGACGACGTCCGCGCACTCCTCACCGAAGCGGCCCGCCGCGAGGGGGGCGAATTCGCGTTTCTGCCGCCGGACCACCTGGAGGGGGTGCTCGTGCTGATCAGGGACGGCGAGGGATTCGGCCTGCGCGACCCGGCGAGGGAGGCGGAGCAGCGCTACTGGACCCGGGACACGAGCACGGAGGCACCGGTCGACGGCGTCCCGGACTACGCCTTCGGCCCCACCGACGCGTCGTGCAGGGCACTGAACCGTGACTTCGCCGGCACGGACATCGTCCCGGGCCGGGCTGACGCCCTGTTCGAGGACCGGCCGCAGCTCGCCCTGCTCCGTACCGCGCGCGACCGTCCGGCCGACTGGCTGCGTGCCGGTCAGGCCCTGGAGCGCGTCCTGCTCACCGCCGTGCTGCACGGGCTCGTCGCCTCGTTCGCGACCCAGCCCCTCGAATGGCCGGAACTCCGGCATCTCCTGCGCGCCCCGGCCCTCGGCACGGGACACCCGCAGATGATCGTGCGCCTCGGATACGGACCCGAGGGGCCGTGCACGCCTCGCCGCCCCGTGGCCGAGGTGCTGACCATCGATCCCTGACGGCCGGAGGCGGGGCCGCTCCGTGCGACATCATCGACCGCGGCACCATCCGGGAAAGCATCCTCATGGACACAGGCACGCCGGGCGGGTGCGGCAACGGCTCGGGACCATGAAGTCCTGCAACTGGCAGACAGCCCGATTCGGCGACCCGGACGCCGGCATGGACGGCTCCCGGGTGCCGGATTCGAGCAGGTCGTTGCGTGCCGGGTCCGGCACGAGGGGGTCCGGCACGAGGGAGGCCCGTCGGCGGGCCGGTTCCCGGCCCGCCGCGAGATCACTTCACCGTGACGGCATCACCCGTCGAGACGACCTTCATGGTCGTGTTCGTACCGAGGAACGCCCAGCGCCAGCTGCCCGAAGCGGCGGCCTTCACCGTCGTGCGGAGATGGCCCTTGCTGTCCGTGGTCGCGGTCTTCACCGTGCTGTACCTGCCGCCCGGCTTCTTGTACTGAAGCTTCACCACCTGCTTGGTGAACGCGTGGTACTTCAGGTCCGTCCAGTTGGCCCGTGACAGCTTTCCGGTGACGGTGAGCGTGCCACCCTTCCGCACGGGCTCGGGCGCGGCGTCGGTGGTCAGGGTCGCGGCACGCTTCATCTTGAACGAGGCGATGCTGTCCGAGATCCAGTAGTCCCCGTCATTGGCGTGGACCGTGGCGTTGACCTGCCAGTCGCCCGCGACCGCGTTGGCGTCCCAGCCCTCGTTGCCGCTTCCGTAGGAGTCGATCCACGACGGGTCGAACTCCATCGTCGCGGTGCACACGGAGGTCGTCGTGCTGGTCTTCCTGCATGTCGTACCGAGGTAGTCCACCGGTCCGTGACCATTGGTCCGGTTGAACGCGGACACCGAGCTGACCTTCTTCACCCCCGAGTTGTCCTTGATCGTCATGGTGATCGGGAATCGCTTGACGTTCTTGATCCCGACGATCACGCTGCCGCCGTCGTTCACGACGGTCTTGGTGACCCGGATGTCACCGCGCCCCTCCGCGTGTGCGGCCGGCGCCACCATGACCGCGGCGGCAACCGCTCCCACCGCGGCGAGCGCGGCGATTCTTCTGTGCATGTCCCACCCCTGTTCTGCCCCGCCCGGTGGCGGGGCAACAGAGTAACGATCACCGTGTGGCGTTCCGCACCGGGACCGCCTGCGCTCCGGCCGCCGCACGCGCGACCTCGACCGGAGCCGCGCCTGAAGGCCGTTCCGGCTTGCGGGCGGGACAGCCGGCGACCGTCATCGGTGAGGCATGCCGAGGGGAACGGTGCCACCGGATGGGTCTCCTACTGGACCGCCTCCGCTGCCCGCGGCAGGGGCGTGGCAACCCACGGCTGCCGGGCGCCGGCCGACTGGTGTTTCGCCGATCTGGGACTGTTCCGCCTGGAACTGGGGCACCGCACCGACAACCCCGCTTCCTGCCGAGCTGCCCTCGCGTCCGGCTTCACCGCCGAGGGTCTCCAGCGGCAGAAGCTCGCCTACGACGGCATCCGCTACGACGTCGAGATGCACGCATGCCTCGCGACGGACCCGCATCCTGCCCAACAGCCCCTGGCGGAAACATGACTCGGCCTCCGGGCGACGGGGAACTGACCGGTCCCACCACCCGTCCCCGCCCTCGGGTCGACCGGGCCCGGATCGACCTCTCCACGGTCGAAGAGGCAGACCCGTGGGTGGGCTGATCACGAGACTCCGGTGCCCGGGTTGCGGGTGAGCAGGTCGGCGACCCGAGCGATCATCCGGCTCTCCTCGCCGTTGCGGACGGACGTCGGATGGTACGCGAGCACGAAGCGGCGCTCCTGGTCACGAGTGGAGAACGCGGCGTTCTTGTAGCCGTACGTCTCGCCGGTCTTGCCCCAGAGGGTGACGCCGTTGACGGTGGCCTGCTGCAACCCGGTGCTGTAGCGGGCCGGGGAGCCGTCCAGCATCCGTACGTCGTCCGGAGGAAGGGTGAACAGCAGCTGCAGCAACTCCGCTGGGAGCAGTTCGCCGGAGAACAGTGCGGCGAGCATCCGGTCGAGGTCTCCCGTGGTGGAGATCATGTCGCCTTCGCCCCGGTTGGCGGACCGGTCGTACGCGGTGATGTCCCGCAGGCCGCCATCGGCCATGGCCAGGTAGCCGTGCACGTGACGGCCGTGGATGCGCGGGTCGTCGCCGGGCACGACGGTGCGCGCCAGGCCCAGCGGGCGCAGAATCCTGGCCGTGACGGCCTCCCCGTACGGGCGGCCGGTCACCTTGTCGATGATCAGTGCGGCCAGGACGTAGTTGATGCCGCGGTACTCCTGCCGGGTGCCCGGGGCGAACTTCAGCGGTCCGTGTGTCGCCGTCGCCACCCACTCCTGTGGCGTCCAGTGGTCGAATCGGTGGCGGAACACCTCCTGCGCGGTCGTCGGCTCAGGGATGCCGACGTGGTCCGGTATCCCGCTGGTGTGGTTCAGCAGGTGCGCCACGGTGACAGCGGCGAACCGGTCCGGCAGCAGGCCCGGGAGGATGCGTCGCACCGGCGCGTCCAGCACAACCCGGCCCTCGGCCACCAGTTGCAGCACCACCGTGGCGACGAAGACCTTGGTGAGGCTGCCGATCCGGACCTTGTCGTGCCCCGTCACCGGCCGCTGCGTCCTGATGTCGGCCACACCCGAGGTGCCGTACCAGTGGCCGACCGTGCCGCCGACTCGCAGCTGGGCCGCGGTCGACGGCGGGTGTTCCAGGTCGTCGATCGCCGCCCGCAGGGCCGTGGGATCCAGCGGCGGGAGAGGAGCGGGAGCAGCGGTGGCGCGGCGCGCGGGCAGCATCGCGGTGGCGGCCAGCGCGGCGGCCCCCGACATGGCGAGGCCAGCAAAGGCCCTTCGTGACATGTGTGTTGAGGTCATGCCCCTCACACTGCCGTCGGGCACGGGCCCGAACATCGGGGCCACCCCGGAGAGATCCCCCATCACCCCCTGAGCCGTCCCGCACACCGGTGGCCGTCCTGGCGAACCTCACGCGCTCGGTGCAACGCGCCAGAACCGGGCCGTCCACCCGAAGGCGGCGAGGTACGCCCGCCGCGCCGCCGCCGATCCCCGGACCCCCGAACGAGCACGACCACCAGCGCCACGACGAACAGTGCGGCGAAAACGCCTGCCGTGAGAAGGCCGGACACGGCACCTGCGCCGATGACTCCGCACACGCGGCATCCGACACCGCATCGCACGCAAGGGCATCGAGTCCGCACAGCGACTCGGACGCCACCGCTGGGTGGTCGAGCGGACCGTGTCCTGGCCGGCCGCCTGCCGACGCCCGCACCGCAGCCACGAACGCAAGGCCAGCACGCCCCGAACTGCCGCCCTGCGCCTACTAATTCGTATTAGTACCTTGACTTCTTCCATCGGCTGGTTCGAAGCTGAGCGCCACCCACCGTGAGCACGCATGAGTGAGGACGCCATGAGTGAGATCACCCGCAGAGGGTTCGGCCGCATGGCCGGGCTGGTTGTGCTGGCCGCAGGATTCACCGCCGGGACGGGAGCCGCGAGCGAGGCCGCTGCCGCCGCCACGGCCCAGGAACCGTTCGAGGTGCGCCACCTCAGTTCGTTCGACCAGCGGCGCTACTTCACATACCCCACCCACAACGGCTTCGTCGATGCCGACCGCATCGTGCTCGGTCAGCGGGAGACCGGGGCCACCAGCCTGTGGGAGGTGAATCTGCGCTCCGGCAAGGAGCGGTTCCTGGCGCGATTCGTCACTCCGGCCGACGACCGGAATCCGTTCGTCTGGTGGAACATCCACTCCGGACGCCTCGTCACCTGCGCCGAGAACGCGGTCTGGTTGATCGACCTGGCCGATCCCTCGCCCGTGAAGCTCTACTCACCGCCGCCGGGCCGCGCGCTCAGCGTCGTCGTCAATCTGCATCCGGCGGGCGACCGGGTGCTGTGCAGCCACTACCCGGCACCGATCACCGCCGGACCGACCACAGCGGTGGAGATCGAGCTCACGGGCGGCCGGGTCCGAGAGGTCTTCTCGGGGGACGCGTTCGCCACCCACTTCCAGTACAGCGCCCACGACCCCGAATGGATCGGGTACTCGCTCGGCGGCAACATCCTCGCCTGGGCGCTGCATCCGGTCCACGCGCCGCGCGGCAAGCTGATCTGGGACCAGGCCGCCGCGGGCGTACCGATCGGCACCCACAACGTGTGGAAGTCCGGTGCCGACACCGGCTGCCTCGCCGTGGGCATCGGCGGCAGCGCCTCGGGACTGTGGATGGTCCACCCGGACGACCGGCCGGACCGGCTGCTGGCGCCGGGCCCCTCGGGCACGAACGGCGCATACAACCACTGCGACCTCACCGCGGACGGCCGTTGGGCCGTGACCGACACCAACGGTCGCAACGGCTCGGCGCGCGGGCAGGTGGGGGCGGTGGCCCTGGTGGACCTGACAGGCGTACACCCTCCGCGCACGCTCGGCACGGTGGGCTGGGGATCCGCGCATCCCGGGCACCCCCATCCGGCCTTCTCGCCCGATGGCCGCATGGTCGCCTACACCGACACGGAGGCCGCCACCGACCGCACCCGGGTGGTGCTCTGCGACTCGCGCGGCAACTGGACGCCGCGCCCCCTGGACTGGATGGCAGAGGCGCAGGCGCTCGCCTTCACCGCCTCGGGAGGCCGCGCCGAGGTCTTCGCCGATGCCCAATGCGGCGCCGGTCACGGGCTGTTGTTCACACCGGCCGCCACCGGCGATGCGCTGACCTTCGAGTTCCAGCAACCGGAAGCCGGCCTGCGAACCCTGCGGTTGCGGGTGAAGCGGCACTACTCCCGGGGCATCTACCGACTCTCGGTGAACGGCACCACGGTCGGAGAGCCGCTCGACCTCTACAGCCCGGTCATGACCTACGCCGAGCCGGAGTTCACCCAGGTCGCCCTGCGGGCGGGACGCAACACACTCCGCCTGACCCACCTCGGTCAGCGTGCTGACAGCACCAGTGTCCCCGGGACGTGCGCTGTCGACCGTATCGGCGTGCGACACCCCGGTCAGACGTTCGACGAACCAGGAATGAGGGGTGAGGGTCTTCCGGGGATGCCGCCTCGCCCCTCGCGCCGTCACAGGCCGGAGTCTCGGTGGGTGGTGCGGCCGTCGACCACGGTGAGCACGACGGGAAGGCCGGCCAGGTCGGCCGCGGGCGTGGTGAGCGGCCGGTGAAGGACTCAGGGTCGGGCCAGAAGGCGTGGGGGACTCGCCGTGGCAGTCGGGCCGCTCCAGCCAGGCGGTGCCGTTGTCGATGGTGCCGTCCATGAAGAGCTTGACGCCCGCCACTTCCCACAGCCGGCCCCGGGCGGCCCGCTTCGTCGCACACGATCTCGGCGAACTGCTCGAAACGGCGGGGCCCGTCGACACCGGCGAGTTCCAGCGCACGGGGCCGGCGAGCATGGAGTGGGCGTCGAAGAGCAGCAGGAGGGCCGGGACGCCGTCCAGGACCGGTCCGAGGGCGGCGGATGCGACGGGCCGGTCGCCGAAGACGTTCGGGTCCGGGCCCCAGCCGTGCAGCCATGCTCCGGGTGCCAGTGATCGGACCTCCCGCGCCAGGGCCTGACGTACCTCGTCGAGAGTGGTACACCCGGACAGGTCCAGGCCGTGGGTGAGCTCGGCGCCCATGACGGGGAGGATGTGGCCGTCGGCCAGGCCGCCCCCGATGCCCGGCGGTCAGGGCAGCAGTACCAGCTTTCCTCGTACGTGCCCCTCCTCGCTCAGCTGCTGCGCCTTCGCCGCATCGCCGAGGGCGAAGGTCTGCGCGACCGGCACCGTCAGGCGGCCCGCCGCGGCGGTCCGGGCGTTCTCCGCGAGCCGCTCGCCGGCCCGCTCGATGCCTCCGCCCGAGAAGGCCACTCCGTACTTCGCCGCGTCCGCGTCGGCGATGGTGACGATCCGCTCGGTCGTGCCGCCGCGCAGCTCGATGGAGTCGGGCAGCGCGCCCTGCCCCGCCGCGTCGAAGACCGCGTCCACACCTTGCGGGGCGGCCTCCCGTACCCGGTCCACCAGCCCCTCTCCGTACGCCACCGGAATGGCACCCAACTCGCGCAGATACGCGTGGTTCGCCGGAGAGGCCGTCCCGATCACCGTCGCGCCGCGGGCCAGCGCCAGCTGGACGCCGGCCGAGCCGACGCCTCCGGCCGCACCGTGCAGCAGCAGGGTGTCACCGTCGCCGACCCCGAGCTCGTCGAGCACTCGCGCCGCCGTCTCCGTCGCGATGGGCAGGGCGGCCGCGTTTTCCCAGCTCAGCTCGGACGGCTTGAGGGCCACGGTACCGGTGTCCGCCAGCGCGAGGGTGGCGTAGGCGCCGGTGGCAGTCCAGCCGAGGACCTCGTCGCCGACCACGAAACCGGTGACTCCGTCACCCACCTCGTCGACGGCCCCGGCGAACTCGTTGCCCGGCGTCGCGGGGAGGACGGTGGGAAACATCTGCTCCATCCAGCCCCTGCGGATCTTGTAGTCCAACGGGTTCACTCCGGCGGCCCGCACCCGCACCCGGATCTGCCCGGGGCCGGGATGCGGATCGGGTGACTGCACGAGATGCAGCACATCAGGTCCGCCGAACTCCTCGAAAACAATCGCTTCCATCCCTGTCTCCTATGTCGACATGCCACGTGCCCGGACGAGCCGCGTGTGATCCAGCGTCGATCCTCCCGGCTGCGGACCCGGCCCGCCCTCCGAGCGGTTCCACCTGGCCGAAAGGCGAGCCGCACGGGTGACGCCGGGCGGGTTCGAGGAACATCCGTGTCGGATCGAACGCCGAGCCCCCGCCGGTCCAAGTGGGAGGCCGACGGCGAGGCCCTGGAACTGCTGCGGGGCACGGCGGCGGTGTACACCTGCCACACCCGGCGCGGCGCGGTGCTGTCCTGGACCGGCTGGTGCACCGAGTGCGGCTATGACGGGCCGGTGGCGGGCCCGGGTGAAGCGGCTGGAGGGAAGATCGTGATTCTCCCGGCTCGCCTCAGCGCCGGGAACTACTGTGGCGAGCATGGTCGAACACGATGCCCACAGCGCCACCCGCGAGGCCTACGATGCTGCTGCCACCACCTATGACCAGCTGTTCCGCGACACGCTGCGTGACAGGCCGTTGGACCGCGCGATCTTGAGTGCCTTCGCCGAGGTCGTACGTGCGAGTGGGGATGGTGAGGTCGCGGACCTGGGGTGTGGGCCTGGGCATATCACCGCTCATCTGGACCAGTTGGGGCTGGCGGCGTTTGGCGTCGATGCCTCTCCTGCGATGATCGAGTTGGCTCGACAAGCCAATTCGGACCTACGGTTCGACGTGGGCTCGATGACCGCGTTGAACATCGCTGACGGCGTGCTGGGCGGCGTACTCTCACGTTGGTCCGTCATCCACACTCCGCCGGAGGAACTCCCCGTCATCCTGGCGGAGTTCCACCGCGTGCTGGCACCTGGCGGCCATCTTCTGATCGGCTTCTCGGCCAGCGATGGTCCGTCTCACCCGACGCAGGTCTTCGATCACGCGGTCGCGCCTGCCTATCGATGGTCGCCCGATCACCTCGCCGCGATGCTGCGCGAGTCCGGGTTGGCCGAGGTGGCCCGGATGGTTCGCGAGCCCGAGCCCACCGACCGACGGCAGTTCCAGGAGATTCAACTGCTCGCCCGCAAAGCCTAGGTGGCGGCTGTCCGGCCGAGCGCGCGACCGCGTCGGCCGAGGCAGGAAGCTCCCGGACCTCCCCGATGCCCTCCGGACCACCACGACGGTCCTGCCACACGCGTGGCACACGCCGAGGAAAGCCTGGACGTCGGCATCGAGGAGCTGGGCCCGGCCGGCCGCCGTTGCCCGATGCAGTCGAAGGGTGCCCAGCCGAAGGTCCGCCGCCGCGGTGCGGTGCGGTGCGGTGCGCGAAGGGTACGCGCCGGAGACGGGGTGCGGGGATGCCGGGACCGCCCGGTTGCTGCCGAGGCTGATCCGGGGCCGCACCCCGGGCCGGTGTCCGACACCCATCGCCGTCCCGGCCCGGACAGGGGGGTCTCCCCACGCAATGTCTGCCCGGCCACAGGACCGGCCCGCCTCTCCTACGGGCGGGCCCGCGCGTTGCTGGACCAGCGCACCACTCCGCGCGGGCCGGGAACGGGCTGGGACCTGCCCGAGTACCGTCACTCCGGGCTGACGCACCTCGGCGAGGCCGGGGCGAGCCTGCTGATGCCGATGCCCAAGTCCCCGCACAAGAAGCCGGCCCCCAGCGCGACACGGTGGATCCCACTTGCGCGGCTCGCCGGGATCGTCGGCCGGCTCTCCTCGCCCATGCCGCATGCGTAGCCCCCGGCAACGACCCTGCGCTCACTGTCAACTCGTGGCTTCGGGGGCGGACGCGGGCGCGGGTTGGGGAACATCGCGCATGCGGCGGAGCGGGGAGAAGAACACGAACCAGCCGGCCGCCCAGGAACCGATGAACGCCAGCCAGAGTGCGGGCCGCACCCCGATCAGCGTGCCGAGTACCCCGCCCAGGGCGCCGCCGAGCGGCAACGTGCCCCACACGACCCAGCGGACGGCCGCATTCATCCGGCCCATCAGCTCCGGCGGCGTCACCGATTGCCGGTAGCTGAGCTGGGCGATGTTGTAGACCATCCCGGAGAAGTACGCGATGCCCCAGCCCAGCGGGAACAGCAGCACTCCCCAGCCCTGCCAGGCGGCTGCCGCGATGACCTGCGGCGCGCTGAAGACCAGCATCGACACCCAGATGATGCGCGCCGAGCCGACCTTCTTGGCGAGCCGGCCGGCGAACGCTCCCCCGGCGATCCCGCCGATGGCCGCGCCCGCCATGATCAGCCCGGTCAGCGCGGGACGCACGTGCAGCACCCGGACGAGGAAGACCATCGCCAGCGCCGTACTCATGCCGCTGAACAGGTTCGCGGTGCCCGTGCACGCCACGACCCTGCGCAGAATGCTGTGCCCGAAAACGAACTTGAGCCCCTCGGCGATCCGGCGCCGCAGTGTCTCGTCCGCCGGCCGCTCCGGCGGCGGCTCCTCCCGGGTCCTGATCCCGAGGATCGACAGGGCCGAGACCGCGTAGGAGACCGCGTCCGCCGTCATCGCCCCCGCGGCGCCGAACAACCCGACCAGCCCGCCGCCCAGACTCGGTCCCCCGAGCTGCGCGAACGCCTGGGTGGTTCCGAGCTTGCCGTTGGCGCTCATCAGGTCGTCGGCGCGGATGAGTGACGGCACATAACTCTGGTACGAGACGTCGAAGAACACCGAGCACACGCCCGCCGCCACCGCGACCACGTACAGCTGCGCCATCGTCAGGACGCCGAACGCCGCCGCCACCGGAACCGAGCCGATGATCACCAGACGGAGAACGTTGCAGACGATCATGATGGAACGCTTGGCAGCGCCGTCCACCATCGCACCCGCCGGCAACGCGATCACCGCGAACGCCAGCGTGGTGGCCGCGGTCAGCAATCCGACCTGGAACGTGCTCGCGTTGAGCGCGACAACCGCCAGCAGTGGTAGAGCGACCTGGGTGACCGCCGATCCCATCTCACTGACCGTCTGGCCACTCCACAGCAGCATGAAATCCCGCTGCCGCCATAGGCTCGGGCCATCGGTCTCCGACCCGGCATCCTGCACATCCTTCGCCAATTCCGTCACAGCACCAACTCCGTTCTCAGGTCCACGGCCCGGACCATGCCGCTGGTCACCAACACGCCGACGCGGTGCTCCCGGTTCTCGCCCCAAGTACCGCACGCTCGTCAACTGGACAGTGAACCGCAGCCGGTTGTACGCACGCCGCTCGACCTGCGCCTTCTCCCGGTCCGCATCGTCCGGGGAGCAGAACCGCCCCTGCTCCCTCCGCGACTGCGCCCCGAAGAACGACCCATGCCGAGCTGCCTGCTCATCCGTCGGAGACTCGACCGCCACCGCAGCCCTCCGGAGATCGACAACATCGACCCGCGAAGACCCCGCTGCACGATCAGCCCCGGCCGACGGCGCCTCGGAGCAGGCCCCGGCCCCCGTCATCGCCCAGGCACTGGGCTGCCACGACAGGAGCACCACCCACATCGTCACCGACGCCGGAGCCCCCTGGAAGAGCTACGCACCCGGCGACCACGCACCCTGAACGCCCCGCCCCGAGCTACGCGCCGGGCGAAAGATCTCCCCGCTCGGCTGCCTTCACCCCACAGTGGTGACCATGCTGAACCGAGTAGCCGTCCTGTCCGACATTCACGGAGTCCTGCCGGCACTGGAGGCAGTGCTCGCCGAACCAGACGTCAGCACCGCCGATCACATCGTGCTCACCGGCGACATCACCGCCGGCCCGCAACCGACCCAGGTTCTCGACCTGCTCACCGGCCTCGGCGACCACGTCATCTGGATCAGCGGCAACGCCGACCGCGAACTCCTTGAATACCGCCGGGGGCAACGCGACACGATCCCCGACCCGATCGCCCCCTGGGCAGCCGAACAGCTCCGCGAGGACCATCTCGACCTCCTCGGCTCGTTGCCACGATCGGCCTCCCTCTCCCTGCGTGGCCTGGGAAAGGTGCTGTTCTGCCACGCCACGCCCCGTGACGACGAGGAGGTCGTCCTGGTCGACTCCCGCCTCGACCGCTGGAAGGAAGTCTTCAACGGACTCGATACGGACATCCGCACCGTGGTCTGCGGCCACACCCACATGCCGTTCGTCCGCCTCGCCCACGGCCGGCTCGTCATCAACCCCGGCAGCATCGGCATGCCCTACGGAAGAACCGGAGCGCACTGGGCCCTCCTGGGCCCTGGCGTCGAACTGCGGACCACGAACTTCGACATCGCGGCCGCCGCCACCCGGATCGGGCAGGACTCGTCCTACCCCGAAATCACCGAGTGGGTCGACTACTTCCTGCACGCACGCGCGACCGACGCAGACGCCCTCGGAGCCTTCGGCCCACGAGACGGACGCGACCACACACCGTGACACCCGCCCCCTTCCATTCCATGGCAACGGGCAGCCGAACACCGACCACACGATCAACGACGCTTACCCGTCTCTCTCCCCCCGGTCGTGCGCCGGCCACCACGGCACTGATCGTCGCGTCCGGGTTGCCCTCCTGTCCGCCCGTCCGCCCGGCGGGCTGTTCCCGGGCTGTGCGGGCAGCCCGGACCGCCGACGGGACGGAAGCGATACGCTCGACTTGTAGGCACGCGATCCGACCACGGAGGCGGCCATGAGGGAGAACATCGAGTACCCGACTCCGTCGCAGGCTGAAGGCGAGAGGCTGGACGAGGACAGGGATCCGGCCGAGGAGCGGCACCCCGCCACCAGGCGCACCCAGCCGTCGCAGGCGGAGGGCGAGCGCCGCGCGGAGGACGAGGAGACCTGACACGGACGGTATCCGTACGGCGGCCCCGCCGTACGGATACCTGGTTCGGTCAGCCGGCCGAACCGCTGGGGCCCCGGCCTTCGGCGGGCAGGCGCGGCACCTGTCCGGCCAGGGCGAGCTCGACGAGCTGGCGCACCGTGTCCTTGTGCACGGGCGCGGGACGGAAGGACCGTCGGTAGACGAAGAATCCGTTCCACAGGTCGAGGAGCGCGTCCGCGTCGATGTCCGCGGGCAGATCGCCACGGGCGATCCCACGCTGTACGACGGCACGGGCCTGGTCGCGGCGCCGCAGCACGATGTCGAGGAAGGACTGGAGCACGCCCGATTCGTCGGCCGCGGCCTCGATCAGGCACAACCGGGTGAAGGTGTCGCGGGCGCGTGTGAGTTCGTCGATGTAGTCGAAGACCACGAGCAGTTCGGCTCGGGTGTCGCCGAGGTCGGGAATGGCACGTACATCGGCGCGGGCGACGAGCACCTCGGCGGTCACCGCGGCCTTGTGCGGCCACCACCGGTAGAGGGTCTTCTTGGAGACCTTTGCGCGTACGGCGATCTCGTCCATGGTCATGCCGAGATAGCCGGCCTCGGCGAGCAGCTCGTCGGCCGCACCGACGACCCGGTCCCGGACGTCCTCGCTGCGGGGCCGGCCGACCGGCCGCTGAGTGCTCTTCGCCATGGCGCCCCATTTCGGGGCACACCAGCACCCCACATCAATAGGAAACGGTTGGTTTCTCTCAGAAGTTACCCGAAGGTGAACACCCGCGCAAAGAGATCGCACCTCTGGTCATTTTCCGGCGGAGAGGTAAACATGGGAGTCGATTAAGGAAACTATTCGTTTCCATTTTCGTCCGCCTGCACCGAGTGTCCGCCTGTACCGAGTGGAGGATCACCCCATGCCCGCAGCCGACTCATCACCGCGCGACCGCGTCGCCGCCCGGCTCGACGAGTACAAGGACCGGCTTCTGGAGCTCAGCCACGAGCTGCACGGCGATCCGGAGACATCGTTCACCGAGACCCGGGCCGCGGAACGGCTCGCGGTGCTGCTGGAGGGCGCCGGATTCACCGTGAATCGCGCGGTGTGCGATCTGCCGACCGCGCTGACCGCCGAGTACGGCAGCGGTGATCTGACGGTCGGGGTGTGCGCCGAGTACGACGCGCTGCCGGAGATCGGCCACGCCTGCGGGCACAACATCATCTGCGCCGCCGGCGCGGGCGCAGCGATAGCCCTGGCCGCGGCCGCGGACGAACTCGGCTTCCGGGTGAAGCTGCTCGGCACCCCGGCCGAGGAGGAGGGAGGCGGCAAGGTGCTGATGCTCGAACGCGGTGCCTTCGACGATGTGACGGTGGCGATGATGGTGCACCCCTTCCCCGTCGACATCACGGACCCGCGGGGCTCCAGCAACGCGGTCGCCCGCTTCGAGGTCGCCTTCACCGGCCGGGCGTCACATGCCGCCGCGGCCCCCGAGGGCGGGCTCAACGCCGCGGACGCGGCGGTGGTCGCCCAGGTCGCGGTGGGCCTGCTCCGCCAGCAGTTGCGGGACGGATACCGGGTGGCCGGGATCGTCCGCCTCGGTGGGGAGCGCACGAACATCATCCCCGAGCGCTCGGTGCTGGAGTACGAGGTACGCACCCCCACCGGCGAGGAGCTGACCGATCTCCGGGAACGGGTGCTGAACTGCTTCCGCGGCGCCGCGCTGGCCACCGGCACGACGATGGAGATGCGTCCGATCCAGCCCGACTACCTCGATCTGCGCCAGGACGCCGCGCTGATGGCCGCGTACGCCCGCAACCTGCGCGCGACCGGGCGGGAGGTGCCCGAGCCGGGCCCGGTGCCGCAGGGCACGGGCGGCTCCACGGACATGGGCAACGTCACCCACGCCCTGCCCGCCGTCCACCCAGGCCTCGGGGTGCTCGGGGCCCGGGGCATGCCGCACACACGGCAGTTCGCCGAGGAGGCCGCGAGCCCGGCGGGGGACGACGCGGTGCTCGACGGCGCACTCGCGATGGCGTGGACCGGCCTGGACCTCGCCTCCGACGCGGAGTGGCGGGCCCGCTGCGTGTCCGCGCGGCAATCCTGAGACACGCGGCGGGCCCGGCGCGGGACGGGTGCACCGGCATGGCCCGCCTTCTCTGCCGCGGAATCGAGTGCTCAGACACCGGGCACGGCCAGCCGCTGCACCTCCGCGTAGGAAGGGGCCCTCAGGTCCGTCGGCCGCCCGTCCCGGATGGCGGTCGCGGTGTCCACCGACGCCGCCAGGGCCCTGCGGTACAGCAGTGATCCGAGGCTGACCCTGCGCACGCCGAGTGCGGCCAGTTCGTCAAGGGTGGGACCGGTCGGCGCGTACAGGATGTTCAACGGGACGACGAGAGTGGCGACCAGTTCGGCGATCCGGTCCGGATCCGACAGCCCCGGCACGAACACCCCGTCCGCACCGGCCTGTTCGTACATCGCCAGCCGCGTCGCGGTCTCCTCCTCCTGGCGGCCCGACCAGTGGGTGTCGGTACGGGCGTTGACGAACAGCTCGGGCACGGCGGCCTTCACCGCCGCGACCTTCGCGGCGTGCAGCTCCACCGGGGCAAGGGTGCCGTCGGGGCGGCCGTCCTCCAGATTGATGCCCGCCGCGCCCGCGTCGTACAACTTGCGTGCCAGCTCGGCGACTTCCGCCACGTCGTCACTGAAGCCGCCTTCGGCGTCGACCGTGAACAGGAAGGAGTCCTGTCCGAGCCGGCGGGCCAGCGCCAGGGTCGCCTCGGCCGCGGCGGCCGCCCCGTCCGGCAGACCGACGGCCGCGGCCACGCCGAGACTGGTGGTGCCGACGGCCGCGAAGCCCTGCGCCACCAGCGCGGCGGCCGAGGCATGGTCCCAGGCGTTGGGCAGCAGCAGTGGGGCGGCGGCCTGGTGATGCAGCCGGGCGAACGCGGTCAGCGGGCGCTGGAGCAGGCCGTCGGCCAGGGCCAGGGCGTGGGCACGGCCGGGGCAGACGCGGGGCGGGGCGCCGAAGGCGAGCGGTACGGGATGTGCGCGACCGGCCGCCGCGAGATCGAGCCGCGCCCGGTCGCCCTCGGCGATCTCCCGGTCCGCGACCCGGGTGGCCCGGACGGCGACGCGACGCATGGTCCGTACCGTGGGAACCTCCCGAAGCACCCGGGCCAGCGGTTCGTCGCGTCCGGTCGCGGCTTCGACGAGTGCGGCCGTCGCCTCGCATGCCTGGACCAGCAACCCGATGCGGTTCGCGGCTGCCTCCAGGCTCGCTTCGTCCGCTGCCCCCGGCACCAGCAGCGTGACCAGCCGGGCCACCGCCTCGTCCTCGGCCGCACCTGCGTCCGCGGCCCCGAAGTAGGCCCCGGCCACCGCGATCACCGCCTCCGTGACCTCCCCGGGCTCCGGCATTCCCAGGGCTTCGGCGAGCGTCCGCACCACCCGCGCCCGCACCTCTCCCCCGGCCCCTGCGGCTGCCGCCTGCTGTAGCACGAGGGGTTCCGGCCGAGCCAGTTCCGCCCCGGCCGGAGCACCGTCCGCAGTCGGCGGCTCCGGAACAAGCGCCGGGTCGGCGAGCGCCGCCCGCACGTCCGCATGGCGGCCGAACTCGTGCATCGTGTACGTCATGGCTCCGACGCTAGGCCCGAAACGGTTCGGTACCGGCCGAACCGTCCCGGCGGCGTCAGGCCCTTCGGCGAGCAACGGGGAAGCCCGCCTCCTGGCATGGCCGGCGGCGCCGAGGGCGGCCGCCGGGACCGCCTGTCCGGTGTTGGCCACCGACCGTCCTCCGTCACACGCTCGGCTGTGGGACCGGGTACGGTGCACAGCGTTCGATCGGGCACGCCCGAGTGGCTCCGGGCCTGCCTCGCCGGTACCGAGAGAGGATTCCGTACATGGACAGACTCGACATCGACGAGGCCCTGGTGCGGTCCCTGCTCCATGAGCAGCATCCGGACCTCGCGGGAGGCGACCTGCGCCTCATGGCCGGTGGCTGGGACAACCAACTATGGCGCCTCGGTGAGGAGTTGGCCGTACGACTGCCGCTCACACCACGCGCTCCGTCACTTCTGCGCAATGAGCAGCAGTGGCTGCCGGTCCTGGCCCCGCGCTTTCCGCTCCCGGTCCCGGCCCCCGTGCGGATCGGAGTACCGTCCGAACGTTTCCCGAGGCCCTGGACCATTGCGAGATGGGTTCCCGGTGTGCCGGGCGACCGCGCCGCGATCAGCCGCGCCGACCATGCGGCCAATGCCCTGGCGGGCTTTCTCGGCGCGCTCCATGAGAAGGCACCCGCCGGGGCGCCGACCAGTGCGAACCGTGGCGTTCCCCTCACCGCCCTCGCGGACGACTTCGAACAGCGATTCCGGGCCGTTGCCTCCAGCGGCATCGCCGCCGAAGTCCGGCGTATCTGGGCCGATGCCGTTGCGGCTCCCGGCCGGCAGGGCGCGCCGGTGTGGATTCACGGTGATCTCCATCCGGCGAATGTCGTCGTCTCGGACGGAACCCTCTCCGGCGTGATCGACTTCGGTGACCTCTGCGTCGGCGATCCGGCGACGGATCTCGCAGCCGCGTGGCTGCTCCTTCCCGCAGGCTCGGCGTCACGGTTCTTCGGCGCGTACGCACGCGCGGACGAGGCGACGATCCGGCGCGCACGAGGGTGGGCCGTCCTGCGCGGCGTTTCCCTCATCGGCATCGGCCAGGCTTGGGAACAGGGCCTTCCCGGCGGCCAGCCGACCTGGGGACGCGCGGGCCGGGCGGCGCTCGATCGCCTCATGGCCTCCGGCGGCTGAGGATCCCTGGAGGGACAACCCTCAGGGAGTCTCACCGGCACGGTCGACGGCGGCCTTGGTGAGGACCGCGGAGGTGCCGACGACGGTTCCCGCCGGGCCGGCGTCGCCGGCTTCGGCGAGGACCGTGCGTTCCCCGAGGAACGCGTACGTGGTCCGGTCGAAGACCCACTGCGTCTGCTCTCCGTGTGCCGTGCGGGCGACGGCAACACCTTCGCGTCCCGTGCCGTCGTGGGCCGCGTGGATCACCGTGACCCCGGGGATCCTCGCGGCGGCCCGGTAGAGCGCGGCGCCGACCCGCGGTGGTGCCCATGTCTCGGCCAGCAGGTCACCGATCGCGGTGAACGCTCGCTGGTCCGGGTCCTGGCCCTGTCCCCGGGTCTCGTCCCGGATCAGCTTCAGCAGGGCGTCGGGGTCGGTGGGCAGCGACGCGACGTAGGCGTGGGTGGGGTTGTCGACCGACGGGCCCGAAGCGTGCAGGGTGCTCGGACGGGGCGTCGCCCCCGGTCCGTCGAGGGTGTCGACGGGTCCGTCGACGCCGAGCCGGGTGGCGGGCTCGCCCGCCTCGCGCAGCAGGCCGGGGCGGCTGCCGTCGGCGGACAGCCACACCTGCCGCGTGTGCACGGGAGGCATCGTCACGGGGCCTCCCCCGGCGCTCTGCGCGGCGTAGGCGACCTTGCTCTCGATGTACACGAACTGGTCGGCGCGGACCGTCGGCTGCTGCTCTCCGGCGGCGGCGAGTGCGATGCGGCCGAGGAGCCGCGTCGCCTCGGGAGCGCCGGTGGTCCCCTCGCCCGCGACCTCGGTGGGGCCGGGCCCCGGCGCGTCCGCGAGGTTCACCACCACGACGCCGCCGACGGCCAGCGCGCAGGCCACGGCCGGCGCCGCGAACCGGACCAGACGCCGACGCGGGCGCGTGGCCCGGGTGGTGAACCTGCCGGCCGGTTCGACGGAGGCGGCCTCGGCCAGCACTGCCTGCTTCAGCAGCAGTTCGCGGTCGGGCGTCAGGCCGGGGACCGGTGGCGGGGGCAGCAGACCGGTGAGGCCGAGGCGTTCGTTCCCCTCGGACGGGTGGTCCGTGGGGTGCCGCGGGGTGGTGTTCATCCGTGGTTCTCCTGGCTGGACGAGCGGACCGCGGGGGTGCGGTCCGGTACGGGCTTGTCGGGGGTGGCAGTGGGTTCGCGGCCCTCCGCCGCGGCCGGCCGGCCGGCTCCGGACCGCCCGGACCGCGCGCGTGCGGCGCGGGCCTCGGCGTCGGCGAGCTCGCGCAGTCGGGTACGGGCGCGGGAGAGGCGTGAGCGGACGGTGCCGACCGGTACGCCGAGTGCCTCGGCCGCAGCCGCGTAGTCCAGGCCTTCCCACACCACGAGGGCGAAGACCTCCCGGTCGCGGCGGCGCAGTCGGGCGAGTGCGGTGCGCGCCGCACGCAGTTGCTCGGCATCCGCGAGGTGCGTGACCAGGTCGTCGACGAAGTCCGGGATGGAGCCGCGTTCCGGGACGCGGGCGAGCGCGATGTCACGGTGTCGGCGGGCGCGTGCGTTGCGGCGCATGATGTTGGTGGCGATGCCCAGCAGCCACGGGCGCAGGCTGTCCCCTTCGGGGCGCAGCTTCTCCCGGCTGCGCCACGCCTCCAGGAAGGTCGCCGAGACGACGTCCTCGGCCTCCGCCCAGTCGCCGGTCACGCGAAGGGCGTAGCGGTACAGCACCTGGGAGTGCTCGTCGTACTGCTCTCCCAGGGCGCTGCTGTCCCCGCGGCGGAAGCGATTCCTCATGAGTGATTCCACACTCTGCTCTGCCACGTCCGTTGCGCCGGTTCCCGTGACGTGCACCACACGCACCGTCCGGGGCCGTGACTCCGCAGCCGATGTGACGCGGCTCACGGGAACTCCGGCACCCAGCGACGCAGTGCAGGTCATGACCAATTCTTCCCTGCCCCGCCGGAGCGTCCTGCGGACCATGGCTCTCGCCGTGGCCGTGGTCGGCACCGCGACGCCCGCCCTGGACACCGCGGCCTTCGCCGCGGAGCCGCAGACGTACGCCCTCACGATCAAGCACCTCGACCGCACCGGCCGCCCGACGGGGTCGTACGAGACGACCGTCACCGGAATCTCCGGTCCGGGTGCCGATGAGGTCGTCCAGCCGCACGACGCCTCCGGCACGACCACCGTGCGGCTGCCCAAGGGCCGTTATCTGCTGAGCAGTTCCCTGACCTCCGGTGACGGCGCGGACGGTACGGACTGGATCGTCCAGCCGCGCCTCGACCTGGACCGCGACACCACCGTGACCGTCGACGCACGCACCACGGCGCCCGTCGACGTACGGCCGCCCGACCGCTCGGCGGGCTTCCTGCACAGTGCGATGGTCGTCGAGGTCAGGCACCAGGGCGCCGAACGGCTCGTCAACCTGATCTCCGCCACGGCGAATCTGCGCGTCGCGCACCTGGGCCCCGACGCCGAGGCCGGATCGGTGAAGCAGTGGTTCGACGCGTACTGGACCACCAAGAGCGTCGACTACGCGCTCGGTTACGTCTTCACCGGTACCCGCGCCCTGACCGGGCTCACCCGGCACCCCGCCGCCAAGGACCTGGCCACCGTGAAGGTCCGTGGCGCCGCGCTGCCGGGCACCGCGGGGACCGGGTCCGTCGATCTGCAACCGAGTACCGGCCTGACCGTCGGGGTCTCGCAGGCCCTGCCGACTCCCGGCACCGTCACCTACCTCGTGACTCCGGAACGCGGCGACTGGGACATCACCTACATGGCTCCCCGTGCGCCCGGCGGGGCGGCGAACCGCTACTCCGCCGAGGGCGTCGCCGTGCGCGCCGGAAGCACGACCACCCATGTCTTCGACAACGCCGTCTTCGGCCCCGGCCTCACCGGCCGCCCCGGCGTCGTGCGTGACGGCGACCGGATCACCGTCGACGTCCCGTTGCTCACCGACGGCGGTGGCCACGTGCCGTCGTCGCCGTCGTACGCCTCGGCCTCGACCACGCTGCACCGCGACGGCGTGCTCGCCGGGACGCAGTCCGGCGCCCCCGGCCGGGCCGAGTTCACCGTGCCGCCGGGGCGCGCGACGTACCGGATCACCAGCACGGTGAAGCGCACCGGCGCGCCCGGCGCCGCCACCCGCGTGACCGCGTCGTGGACCTTCGCCTCGGGCACGACCACCGGTCCGGCCCCGGTACCGGTGAGCGCCGTGCGGTTCTCCCCCTCGCTCAGCCCCACCGGCACCGCCGCGGCGGACGCCGCACTCCGTGTCCCCGTCACGGTGCAGGGTGCCGCCGCGAACGGAAAGCTCCGCTCGCTGGCCGTGTCCGTCTCCGTGGACGGCGGCGCCTCGTGGACCCGCCTGCCGGTCGAGCGAGGCGCCGTCATGGTCCACAACCCGGGCGCGGGCACCGGCGTCTCCTTGCGCGCGGAGCTGACCGACACCGACGGGCACACCCTCACCCAGACCATCGTCGACGCCTACCGCACGCAGTGACTCCGCCGGACCCCGTCACCCGGACACACGGCCTCACCGTGCGGTGGTGACCGGAACGTTCCGGAGCAGGCCGGGGTGTCGAAATCGGCGTTGTGTCCGCCACCCTCGGACCACCCCCCACCTCTACCCCCCCACCATACCCTGCCTCTTCCCCACTCCCCCCCCCCCCCCCCCGGGGTCCCGTCCCCCCCCCCGCGAGGGGGTCGGGCGAGGGCCACGGAAGCCCGTACGGTTCAAGACGTCATCCC
>NZ_JBHWIY010000012.1:67636-69097 GCF_042731715.1 Streptomyces sp. NPDC059832
TGGTTCTTGTTGTGTGTTCGCTCCTCTTCCTTTCCCCCCCCCCCGCCTCTCCCCCCCCCCGACCGGGCTCGGATCGTCCGCGGCGCCGCCCCTGGCCGATCCGCGGCCGGGCGAAGAACCCGGCCGACGCCGAGGGCCGTTGAGCGACATCCCTCAGAAACACGCCACTACCGGACCGCACATTTCAAGCCATGGTCATCTGCGGTACCCCGACGGGCCATCCGGAGCGGAGACACTGCCCGCGTCCCATACGCACGGGGTGCACAGACGAAGGAAGTACCGATGGATCGCAGATCGTTCATGGCCACCACAGGCAGCGCTTCGCTGGTGGGCGGTGCGCTCGCCGCCGGCGCGGGGCTGGCGGCGCCGGCGGCCGAGGCCGCTCCGCACCGGCCCGACAAGGGCCGGACGGTTCGGTTCAACATCATCAGTGACATCCAGGGCGACCTCGCCGACTTCGGCAAGGCCCTCGACGATCTGCACCGCATCAACCCCGGCAGTGCCGGCCTCGGCATAGCCGGCGACATCACGCCGCGCGGCTACGACTTCGAGTACGCGGCGGTCCGCCAGACCCTCGCTCGGCACCCGCACCCCAAGAACGTCGCGTGGGCCATCGGCAACCACGAGTTCTACGTACCGAAGTACAGCGACCCGAACACCCTGGCCCAGGACACCTGGCCCAACGGCACGACCGAGGACTCCCTCTTCCGCAGCTTCTACAACTTCGCGGAACGCAACAAGGTCTACTCGGAGACCTCGTTCGGCGGCGTGCCCGTGCTCAGCCTGGGCACCGAGCGCTACTCCCACTACCACGACGCGAAGCTGTGGGACGAGGTGTGGATCAGCGACGAGCAGTTCGCCTGGCTGGAGGACCGCCTCGCGTACTGGGCGCGCCGTCGTCGGCCCGTCATGGTGCTGACCCACCACCCGCTGCCCAACACGGTGTCGGGCACGCACAACAAGCTCTACCTCAACGACTACCTCCAGCCCGACCGGCTCCTGTCGATCCTGGGCCGCCACAAGGACGTGTTCCTCTTCTCCGGGCACACGCACTGGGACCTCAATCTGTCCGACTGGGTGGTGCGCCGCGTGGTCCCCGGCACCGGCAACCTCGAAGGGTTCACCGTCGTGAACACCTCGGCCGTCCAGGTGGGCTGGATGGACGACGGCAAGGGCGGCGAGGTCTCCCTCGGCGATGCCTTCAACCAGGGGCTCCAGGTCGAAGTCGGTCCCCACTCCGTCGTCATCAAAGCCCGCGACTTCACCACGGGCACCTGGCTCAAGCAGCTGACGGTCCCGCTGCACACCAAGTCCTGACACCCCTCCGGGTCCCGACCCACTCCAGGTCCTGACCCACCGCGGGGGGGGGGGGGGGGGGGGGGGGAGGGGGGGGGGGGAGGGGGGGGAGACGTGGAAAAAAAGGGAAAACGAACAACAACTCCCTCATCCCCGACCCTCACA
>NZ_JBHWIY010000012.1:69107-101784 GCF_042731715.1 Streptomyces sp. NPDC059832
TCTGAACCCCCTTCCGGTTCCCGACCCACCCAAGTTCCGAACCCACCGTGGGGCGGATGCCACACCGGTGTCCGGTGCGGCACCCCCCAGGGCGCCCGTCGGACCAACGGGCCGAGCCCGACACTCACTTCGGCAGCCACGCCCGCCATGTGGGCTCGTTCTTCCGCACCCACCGTGCCGCGGCCTCCTCGGGCGACAGCTTCTGGTCCGCGATCATCAGCGCCACCTCGTTCTGTGCCCGTGTCGTCCAGTGGAACTTCTTCAGGAACGCGGCGGCCCTGCCGCCCCCGTCGGCGAACCGGGCGTTGAGGAACTTCCGCAGCGGGGTGTGCGGATACGCGCACGCCACCTTCTTCGGATCGGCGTCGCAGCCCTCCTTGTACGCGGGCAGTTTCACCTCCGTCATCGGGACCTGCTCGAACAGCCACTGCGGCTTGTACCAGTAGGTCAGGAACGGCTTCTTCTCCTTGGCGAACTGCCTGATCTGCGTGATCTGCGCCGCCTCGGAGCCGGAGAAGACCACCTGGTAGTCCAGGTCCAGGTTCTTCACCAGCGCCCTGTCGTTGGTGACGTACGACGGCGAGCCGTCCAGGAGCTGCCCCTTGCCGCCGCTCTCCGCCGTGCGGAGCCGGCCGGCGTACTTGTTCAGGTTCTTCCAGTCCGTCACGCCCGGGTTCGCGTCGGCGAAGTACTTCGGCACGAACCAGCCGATGTGGCCGGTCACGCCGAGCTCCCCGCCCGGCGCGATCGTCTTCTTGTCCGCGACGTAGCGCTCCTCCTGCTCCGGGTGGCCCCAGTCCTCCAGGATCGCGTCGACACGGCCCTGGCTGAGGGCGTCCCAGGCGGGGACCTCGTCGATCCGGACGGTGTCGACGCGGTATCCCAGCTCGTGTTCGAGCAGGTACTGGGCGACGGCGGCGTTGGCCTGCGCACCCACCCACGACTGGACCGACAGTGTCACCGTCCTGGCGCCGTGCGCGTCGGCGTACGGGGACGCCTGCTTGGTCATGTCCGCCGCGCCGCAGCCCGTCAGGGCCAGCAGCCCGAACGCCGCGGCGGCGGCGATGGTGCGCCTACGCATCCCGGGGCTCCTTTCCGGCCGGCTGTGTGACCCGGTCCAGCATCAGTCCGAGGCATACGATGGCCGCGCCCGCGACCAGCCCGGTCGCCAGGTCGCCCTGGGCCAGCCCGAACACCACGAGGTAGCCGAGCGCACCGCCGCCCACCAGGCCGCCGATGATGACGACGGCGAGGACGAGGACCACACCCTGATTGACGGCCAGCAGCAACGCGGGCCGGGCGAGAGGCAGTTGGACCTGGCGCAGTTGCTGCCAGCCCGTCGCGCCGAGCGAGCGGGACGACTCCATCGCGACCGGGTCCACGGCGCGCATGCCCTGGGTGGTGATGCGGACGACGGCAGGCAGCGCGTACACCACGGCCGCGACGGTGGCGGGTGCCCGGCCGACGCCGAACAGCGCGACCACCGGGATCAGGTACACGAACTGCGGCATGGTCTGGAACACGTCGAGCACGGGCCGCAACAGCCGCTCCAGGCGGGGGCTGCGGGCCGCGGCGACGCCGGTGGCGACACCGGCGACGAGTGTGACGGCGACCGCGGCCAGCACCTGCGAGAGGGTGTCCAGCGCCGGGTCCCACACCCCGAGCACCCCGATCGCGGCCATCGCGAGCACGGCGGTCAGCGCGGTGCGCCAGGTGCCGATGAGCTGGGCGAGGACCCCCACCAGGAGCAGTACGGCCCACCAGGGCAGCCACTGAAGACCGTCGCGCACCGGGTCGAGGACCCAGGTGGTGAAGCGGGCGGCCCAGTCGGCGGTGCCGCCGATGACGGGAACCCCGGAGTACAGGTGTGCGGTCATCCAGTCGACGGCCCGGTTGACGGAACCCGCGATGTCCATGGTCCACGCGTCGGGCCACGACAGCCGGCCGGCGTAGCGGCCGGCGAGCGCGACGGCGACCGTACCGGCCGCGGCGACCGCCCAGCCGAGGCCGCTCCCCCGGGCGGGCGCGGCGCCGATCCGCTCGCCCGCGGCAGCGGTGACACGGTCGAGGACGACGGCGAGCAGGACGACCGGCACACCGGCGGCGAGCGCCGCGCCGACATCGACCGAGGCGAGGGCCTGGTACACGCGGTCGCCGAGACCGCCCGCGCCGATCACGGACGCGATCACGGCCATCGAGAGCGCCATCATGATCGATTGGTTGACCCCGAGCAGCAGTTCCTTGCGGGCCAGCGGGAGCCGGGCGGTCAGCAGCCGCTGCCGGCCGGTCGCGCCGAGCGAGGCCGCGGCCTCCATCACCCCGGCGTCTGCCCCACGCAGACCGAGCGCGGTCAACCGGGCCATGGGCGGGGCCGCGTAGACGACGGTGGCGAGGACCGCGGCCGGTACGCCGATCCCGAAGACCAGCACGACCGGGAGCAGATACGCGAACGCGGGCAGCACCTGCATGGTGTCGAGCACCGGGCGCAGTGCCCGGTGCACGCGGTCGGACAGCCCGGCGGCGAGCCCGAGCAGCGCCCCGAGCAGAACGGACGCGGCGACGGCGACCACCATCAGCGCGAGGGTCTGCATGGTGGGCACCCACATGCCGAGCAGCCCGCACACGGCGAACGCTGCGACGGCGGTGAACGCCGGGCGGATGCCCGCGAGGCGCCAGGCGACGAGGCCGGCGGCGGCCGTGACCCCCGCCCAGCCGGCTGCGAGGAGCACGAGGTAGACGGCGCGTACGGACAGTACGACGGCGTTGCTGATGTGGCCGAAGAAGTACAGGAAGAGCGGGTGGCTGTCCCGGTTGTCGATGATCCAGTCGCTGGCGTCGCCGAGCGGTCCGGACAGGTCGACGGCGAACCGCGCGGGCCAGCTGCCGCCGCCCAGGAGTACGACGCCGAGGAGGAGTGCGACGAGGGCGACGCCCCCGATGATCGCGGTACGGTGCCGGGCGAGGGCGTCGCTCAGCGGCACGCGCGCGGGAGGCATGCCCGTCTCGGCGGCGGCTGTGGTGACGGTGGTGCTCATCGTGTCCGCCTCCCCGGCGCGTCCGCGGCGCGGGCGGGCACGGGCGCATGCGGCCCCGGCGGTCCCCAGGTGGTGTGCGCGGGCATCAGGCCGCCTCCTGCTGCGGGGCGAACCCCGCCACCACGCCGAGCAGGTCCGCATGGCCGACCACGCCCACGCAGCGGCCGTTCTCGACGACGCGGGCGGTCCGGCCGCTGCGGACGACCGCTTCGATGGCCTCATGGACCGTCGCGTCGGGGGCCAGTGCCGGGCCGTTGTCCGTCTCGACGGCTCCGGCCGGCCGCATCGCCGAGCGCACCGTCATGACCTGTTCACGCGGCACATCGCGGACGAAGTCGCGTACGTAGTCGTCCGCGGGGGCGCCCACGATCTCCTCGGGGGTGCCCAGCTGCACGATCCGGCCGTCCCGCATCAGCGCGATCCGGTCGCCGAGCTTCAGCGCCTCGCCGAGGTCGTGCGTGATGAAGACCATCGTGCGGCCCTCCTCGCCGTGCAACCGTACGACCTCCTCCTGCATGTCGCGCCTGATCAGCGGGTCCAGTGCGCTGAACGGCTCGTCGAACAGCAGTACTTCGGGGTCCACGGCCAGTGCGCGGGCCAGCCCCACCCGCTGTTGCTGGCCGCCGGACAGCTGAGCGGGGCGGCGGTGTTCCATGCCTTCGAGGCCGACCTTGGTGACGAACTCCGCCGCCCGCAGCCGCCGTTCGGCGCGCGGGACCCCCTGGATCTCCAGCCCGTACGCGACGTTGTCCAGCACCGACCGGTGCGGCAGCAGCCCGAAGTGCTGGAAGACCATGGCGGCGCGGTGGCGGCGCAGCTCGCGCAGGCGTGACGCGTCCATCGACAGCACGTCCTCGCCGTCGATGGCGATCGAGCCGGACGTGGGCTCGATCAGCCGGGTCAGGCAGCGCACGAGCGTCGACTTGCCGGAGCCGGACAGGCCCATGACGACGAAGACCTCGCCCTTGCGGACGTCGAAGGACACGTCGCGCACGGCGGCGGTGCAGCCGGTGTGTTCACGCAGTCCGGCGGGGCCGAGTGCGGCGAGGGCCGGATCGGCCGGCACCCGGTCGGCCTTCGGGCCGAAGACCTTCCACAGTTCACGTACGGAAAAGACAGGCGGCTCGGTGTTCATCAGGCATTGCCTCCCAGAAGGTCCGCGCACTTCTCCCCGACCATCAGCACGCCGATCATCGGGTTGACGGTCGTCATGGTCGGGAAGACGGACGCGTCGGCGATCCGGATGCCGTCCAGGCCACGGATCCTCAGATCGGGTGTCACGACGGCGAGTTCGTCGCCCGCTCCACCCATCCGGCAGGTCCCGGCCGGGTGGTAGACGGTGTGCGCGACCTTGCGCGCGTACTCGCCGAGCTCCTCGTCGGAGGTGACCTCGGGCCCCGGGCAGACCTCGCGCTTGAGCCAGCCGGCGAGCGGTTCCTGCTCCGCGATGCGGCGTGCGATGCGGATGCCGTCGACGAGGGTGCGGCCGTCGTAGTCCTCCTCGTCGGTGAAGTACCGGAAGTCGAGGGCGGGCTTGACCCCGGGGTCGGCGCTGGTCAGGTACAGCCGGCCGCGGCTGCGCGGCTTGGGGATGTTGGGGGTCATCGACACGCCGTGCGGGGGCCGCTGATAGCCCAGCCGTTCGGGGTTGTCGGTGAACGGGATCTGGTAGAAGTGGAACATCAGGTCCGGCCCGTCGGCGTCCGGGTCCCGGCGTACGAAGAGGCCCGCGTCGCTGTCCATCGCGGAGTTCTCCGGTATCGGCCCGTCGGTCTCCCAGACGATGACCGACTCGGGGTGGTCGAGGAGGTTCTCCCCGACGCCCGGCAGGTCGTGCACGACGGGGATGCCGAGCTTCTCCAGGTCGGCGCGGGGTCCGATGCCGGAGTGCAGCAGCAGTCGGGGGGTGTCCACGGCGCCCGCGCACACGAGTACCTCGCGCCGGGCCCGTACGACGTGCTCCTCGCCGTCCTTGGTGCGCACGTGCACACCGGTGGCCCGGGTGCCGTCGAGCTCCAGCCCGAACGCCCAGGTCTCCAGGGCGATATGGAGGTTGGGCCGGTCCAGGAACGGGTGCAGATACGCCACGGAGGCCGAGGAGCGCTTGTTGTTCTCCGGGTGGTAGGCGAGGTCGAAGAAGCCGACACCCTCGTGGAACGGCTGCCTGTTGAAGCCCTCGACGCGCGGTACGTCCAGCGCGATCCGGGCGGCGTCGACGAAGTCGCGGGCGATGGCGTTCCGGTCGGCCTCGTCGACGGGGACGATGTGGTTGCGCAGCCTGGCGAAGTACGGGTCCATCGACGCCGCGTCCCAGCCCTCGGCGCCCGCGGCGGCCCACTCGTCCCAGTCGGTCGGCAGGGGCTTGAAGGCGATGAGGGTGTTGTGGGACGAGCAGCCGCCGAGCACCCGGGCGCGGCTGTGGCGGATGTGCGAGTTGCCGCGGGGCTGCTCGGTCGTCGGGTAGTCGTAGTCCAGTTCACCGCCGAGGAGCCCCATCCAGCGGCGCAGGGTGAGGACGTCGTCCCGTCCGACGTCGCTGGGGCCGCCCTCGATGACGGCGACGGTGGTGTCCGGGTTCTCGGTGAGCCGGGAGGCGATCACCGATCCGGCGGTGCCGCCGCCGATGACGACGTAGTCGTGGACGTGGTTGTCGGTCATGCGCTCGTTTCCCTCTGCTCCGTCGGGTCCGATGCGGACGCTGTATCCGTCGCGTCCGGTGGGGCCGTCGCGTCCGGTGCGTCCGTCACGTGCAGTGCTTCCGTTGCGTCCGTTGCGTCCAGTGCCCGTGCGCCTTGCGTCACGTGTGGCATGTGCGTCGCGCCCGTGCCTCAGCGCGGTGCCTCAGCCCGCGAACCAGCGCACGGGGCGCGGAGCGAGGTTCTGGTAGATGTGCTTGGCCTCGCGGTACTCGGCGAGGCCGGTCGGGCCCAGCTCACGGCCGATGCCCGACTTCCCGAAGCCACCCCATTCGGCCTGCGGGAGGTAGGGGTGGAAGTCGTTGATCCAGACGGTGCCGTGGCGCAGGCGCCCGGCGACGCGCCGGGCGCGGCCCGCGTCGGCGGTCCATACGGCGCCCGCGAGCCCGTACTCGGTGTCGTTGGCGAGGGTGACGGCCTCGTCCTCCGTACGGAAGGTCTCGACGGTCAGGACGGGGCCGAAGACCTCCTCGCGGACGACGCGCATCCTGCGGTCGCACCGGTCCAGGACGGTGGGGCGGTAGAAGTAGCCGGGGCCGTCGGGCCGTTCGCCGCCGGCCCGGAGCACGGCGCCCTCCTCGATGGCGGATGCGACGAAGTCCTCGGTCCTCGCGAGCTGTTGCGCGGAGACGAGCGGCCCGCATTCGACGCCGGGGTCGGTGCCGCGGCCGAGGCGGATCCTGTCGGCGCGACGGGCCAGTTCGGCGACGAAGCGCTCGCGCAGCGACTCCTCGACGATGAGCCGGGAACCGGCGGAACAGACCTGGCCGCTGTGGATGAAGGCGGCGTTGAGGGCCTGGTCGACGGCGGTGTCGAAGCCCTCGTCGGTGGCGCAGGCGTCGGCGAAGACGACGTTGGGGTTCTTGCCGCCGAGTTCGAGCGCGACCTTCTTGACGGTGTCGGCGGCGGCGCGGGCCACCTTCGTGCCACTGGCCAGCCCGCCGGTGAACGATACGAGGTCGACGTCCGGGTGCTCGGCGAGACGGGCGCCGACGGTGGCACCGGCGCCGGTGACGATGTTGGCGGTGCCCTGGGGCAGTCCGGCCTCCATCAGGAGCCCGATCAGCGCCACGGTGGTGAGCGGCGTGATCTCGCTGGGCTTGATCACGAAGGTGTTGCCGGCGGCGAGCGCCGGGGCGATCTTCCAACTTGCCTGGAGCAGCGGGTAGTTCCAGGGGGTGATGAGTGCGCACACCCCGACCGGCTCATGGACGACGACGCTGTGGATCTCGTCGTTCCCGGCGTCGACGACTCGTCCGCCGCTCTCGTTCATGACGAGATCGGCGAAGTAGACGAAGGCGTCGCGCACACAGTCGACGTCGACACGCCCCTCTTCGAGGGTCTTGCCCGCGTCCCGGCTCTCCAGGGCTCCGATCTTCTCCCGGTCCCGCTCCAGCAGTGCCGCGACGCGACGCAGCAGGGCGGCCCGCTCGGCGACGGGCGTACGCGGCCAGCAACCGTCGTCGAAGGCCGCACGCGCGGCGGCGACGGCGTCATCGGCGTCGGCGACGGCGCCCTCCGCCACAACGGCGAAGACGCCGGCGTCGACGGGGTCGATGATGTCGCGCGTGGCGCCGGAGACGGCCGAACGCCACTCCCCGCCCACGTGGATGGTCTGTTGTGCTGCCGACACGTCGTGTTTGGCCTCTCGGTTCCGGATGTGCGTCCTGCGCCGGTCACACCCCGGCGATCTGGCCGCCTGCCCCGGGTCCGGAGAACCATGCCCTGCTTCCGGCGGAAAGTGACCCGCCTCACGCCGCGACGTGGGACCGCGCCGCTGTGCAGCCCAAATCCGCGCGGCCGCAGGTGAACCAGGCCGTCACCCGCGTGTCCCGGCCGGGCCCGTCCGCCCCGTACGTCCCGTCCGTCCCCGGAAGTCGGCCCGGCGCAGCATCGCAGCCCCCTCGGATTTCCGTGGTTCACACCTCGCACGCCGGAACACGGCCTGCTGCGACGATGGACGCGATCACTGCTTCGAGCCGACAACCGTTGGGGCCTCCACCGTGGACAGATTCGTCCTGGGCGACACGGACTTCGCCGTCGACCGATCGGAATCGTCGGTCCGGACGGCACCGGACGGCCTGGTGACGGTCGGCGTGTGGGGGACCGCCGAGGCCCTTGACGCGCAGGGGGACACGGGCCCGTTCGGCTGGGCGGTCCATCCGCCACGTCTCTACCTCACGGCGGTTCCCGCCACCTGGACCGGTGGCGTGGCGGTCATAAGGATCGACGACACCATGTCCGGCCTTTGCGACATCGGTCTCTACCTCCACGAACACGGCGACGTCACCGGCGAGCTGACGCTCGATCCGGCGCGAACCCTGCGCATCAGCGGATCGGCGCAGATCGGCGGACGCGCGGAATCGATCGACGTTCAGGTGGACTTCCCCCTACTGCTCCCCGAGTAGGCGCGAGTCCACCGCGGCGAGCCAGGCATCCGCGACGATCCTGTGGCCGAGGGGACTCGGGTGGACCCCGTCCGGGGCCAGGTCCGCGGCCTCCTTCGTCTCCGCGGCACGGAGCAGGGCAAGGTCCGCGCGGACCACCTGGGCTCCGTTGGCCTGCGCGGCACAAAGGACGGCGTCGGTACGGGGCGTCAGGTCCTCGAACCAGTCCTTCTGGTCCGGGGTGACCGGGAGCAGGAAAGGGGTGATGACGACCAGTCGTGCGGACAGCCGGCGCGCGGTGTCCGCGAGGAGGCGGTCGAGGCATGCCTCGAACTCGTCGACCGGGCTGAGGAGTCCGCGGTCGTAGCGTCGCCAGGTGTCGTTGATGCCGATCTTGACCGTGACCACGGTGGGCCGGTGGTCGATGACGTCGGTGGTCCAGCGGGCTTCGAGGTCGTACACACGGTTGCCGTTGAGACCCTTGTTGATGACGGCGGGGCCGGGTCCGTCGCCCGCCCTGGCGTGCAGGGTCTGTGCGATCTCGTGGACGTATCCGCTGCCGAGCGATGCGGAATCCGTACGGTCGCGGCCCGCGTCGGTGATGGAGTCACCGATGAACAGGAGTGTGTCCGTCTCCTTGATGTGCCTGTCCGCGATGTGCATGTCTGCCGTCCTTTGCGTCGGGGTGGTGGGTCGGGCGCCGCTCATCGTCGAGCCGCGACGCGCCGCAGCGTATCGGCCTCGCGCGCCAGCACCGCGGGGTCGTCGCCGGGCACGAACTCCAGGAGCGCCTCCAGGGGGACGCGTCGTTCGTTCAGCAGGTCGAAGACCCCGGTCCACAGGTCCTCACGGTCCGCCAGCCGCAGTCGGCGGTTGCCCGGCCACCACGAGAAGACATGCACCGCGCTGACCCGCTCGACGAGCGCGGAGAGCCCCGCCAGCGCCTCCTCGTCGGGAGCGTCCTGCGGCGGCTGCCAGTAGGTACGGAGGTTGTCCGCGCCCACCTCGTCCAACAGCCGGACGGTCGAGGCGACGGTGTCGGTGAGGGTCCTGGAGTGGAACTCCAGCGCGAGCTCCAGCCCGTGGTCCGCGGCGACCCGGGCCGCCTCCCGCAGGCAGGCGGCGGTCCCGCTCCGCTCCTGCGGTGTCGCGGTCAGCGATCCGACTCCGCCCGCCCAGACCCGCACCCGCGGCGCCCCCAGGAGCACCGCGGCGCGGGCGATCTCGGGGAACTCGGCCGGTTCGCCCCGCGTGGCGCGGAAGTAGGAGCCGTACGAGCAGCAGGTGAGCCCGTAGTCGTCGGAAGCCTCGCGGGCCGCGCGGACGGTGTCGGGATCCCCCGGAGGCGCGTGCACGTCCGCTCCCCACTCGACCACTTCCAGGCCCGCCTCGGCGGCCCGGCGTGCGACCTCGGCGGCGGGCAGCCGCCGGAAGGTGACCGAGCACAGCCCCGGCCTGGCCACGGTGGTGTCCGACCCGGTCGGCACGGGGCCCGAGGCGCGGTCCGCCGCACTGCGCCTCTGCTCCTCGCGGTCACTGCTCTCCCAGCCTGTCACGGCAATCCCTCCCCTGCGGTCGCCTCACGGCGGTTCTTCCCTCGCCCTTTTCCGGGCCGTTCCGAAACGGTCCGCCCGCGGTGGCGGGCGGACCGGATCACGGCTGACACCTCACGATGCGTTCGGACCCACGTCCGCGGTCGTGAGGGGGTGCCGGAGCGCGGGCGCGGTCGAGTACTCGTCGGCACCGATGTCGCGGGTACTGCCTCGCGAGTCGCCGTCGATGTCATCGGCCACGGCCGGGCTGCCCAGGGTGGCCGCGCCGATCGCCGGACTTCCCACCGACAGCCGGGCGACGCCGTCCTGACCCGTCACCAGCTTCGGGTCGGCCCGGGTGTAACCACCGGACGGGATATTGCCGTTGGACGCCGCACCCCACACCATGTTGCTCTGCCAGGTGAAGTTGGTGGTCGTCCCCATCGCGACGAGGCTCCCGGAGTCACCGACGAGCAGGTTGTCGGCGATGACCACGTCCCGGGGCTCATACGTCCGGGTCTCGCCCGAGAGCGTGCTGGAGTTGCCGATCAGGGTGTTGTGGACGATCACCGCGCGGTCGCAGGCGTCATTGCCCCGCCGCTCGTCCTGGGTCTCGCCCGAGTTGTGGTCGCGGGTGGTGCCGCTGCCGACCACCAGGGCCCGGCTCGACAGTCCGCCGAGGTAGTTGTTGACGATCAGGTGGTCGTTGCCGTACAGCCGCACCCCCTCGCTGCCGCCGATCAGGTAATTGCCCTCCACCCTGGAGCGGTTGCCGTGGCGCAGCACGATGCCGCCGCGGCTGTTGCGGATCGTGTTGTAGCGGATGATGTTGTCGGAGGACTTCACCGAGATGGCCTCGGGGTCGCCGTTGGCACGCTCGAACAGGTTGTACTCCACGACCGCGTGGGCGGCGGACAGCGCCCGTCCGCTGACGCCGAGGCGGATCGACTCGCCGCCGTTGTCCCCGGCGAAGGTGTGGTCGGAGAAGTAGTTCCGGAAGATGTGGATGTTCTGGGCCATGTCGGTCGAGCCGGGGCCGTCGACGACGAGGAAGATGCCGGTGGTGGTCTTGTCGTGGAAGTGGTTCCGGTCGATCTTCGTGTCGTTCGCCCGCACGACCAGCCAGTACGGGTCGCCGCTGTCCGCGTGCTGGAAGTCGTTGCGGGTCAGCCGGATCGACGAGCAGTTCACCGGGATCTCCATCGTGGTGCTCTGCCGGAAGGCGAAGCCGCTGACGGTGATGTTGCTCGAATTGGCGAAGACGAAGCTGCGCTCGCCCTTGAGCACCACGCCGCCGCGGGTCTTGGACACGATGGTGATCGGCGCGGCGCTGGTGCCGTTCTTGCCGGAGACGTTGATCGCGCCGCCCGACGGGACGGTGTAGGTGCCGTCGGCCACGACGATCCGGTCGCCGGGTGCGGCGCTGTTGATCGCGCTCTGGAGTGCGGCCAGGGTACTGACCGGTGTGTCGGCCGCCGAAGCGTCGATCGACATCGAGGTGCTGAGGGGCACGGCGGCGAGTGCTGCCACCGCGGTGCCCCTGAGGAACGTGCGTCGTTGCATGATGCCTCCTGTGGCGACAAGGACGTGACGGGCCGGTCCGTACAGCCCCCGCGCTGGACGTGCCGGCTGATCGATGGCGGGGACAGCCGGGGGCGAACCGGACCGGCTGTCCCACTCGGGCGTGTGCTCAGCGGGCCTGGGGACCGACGTCGGCCGGGGTCAGTGGCCGGTGTCTGGGTGCCCGCTTCGCGTACTCGTCGGCGCCCACGTCCCGGGTCCGGCCGCGCGGGTCCCCGTCGATGTCGTGGGTGACCGGTGACCGCCTGAGCGTGCCGGCGCCGATCGCCGGGCTCCCCGCCGACAGCCGGGCCACGCCGTCCGGGCCCGTCACCAGCTTCGGGTCGACCCGGGTGTAGCCACCGGACGGGATGTTGCCGTCGGCGGCGGCGCCCCACAGGATGTTGCCGGACCAGGTGAACCGTACGGTGTTCGCCATCGCGACCAGCTCGCCCGAGTCCCCGACGAGCAGGTTGTCCGCGACGGTCACATCACGCGGCTCGTGGGGACGCTGGCTCTCGCCGGAGAGTGTGCCCTTGTTGTTCACAAGGGTGTTGTACGCGATGAGGACCCGGTCGGGCGCGTCGTTGCCGCGGCGCTCGTCGGGCGTCTCGCCCGGCAGATGGTCGCGCTCCGAACCGCTGCCGATCACCAGGGCCCGGCCGGACAGACCGGCGAGGTGGTTGTTGACGATCACATGGTCGTTGCCGTAGATCCGCACGCCTTCCGTGCCGGCGACGAGATGATTGGCCTCCACCCGGTTGCGGTTGCCGTGCCGCAGGACGATCCCGCCGAGGCTGTCGCGGATGGTGTTGTGCCGGATGATGTTGTCCGAGCTCTTGACGGAGATGGCCTCCGGGTCGCCGTTGGCACGCTCGAACAGGTTGTACTCCACGACGGCGTGGGCGCTGGACAGTGCCCGGGGGCTGACGCCGAGCCTGATGGGCTCTCCGCCGTTGGACCCGGCGAAGGTGTGGTCGGAGAAGTAGTTCCTGAACACATGGACGCGTTGCGCCATCTCCTCCGTGCCCGCGCCCTCGATTCCGAGGTAGATGCCGAGCGTGGACTTTCCGTGGAAGTGGTTGTGGTCGACCTTGCTGTCGTCCGCACGCACCATCACCCAGTGCAGGCCCTCGATGTCGGCGAGCCGGAAGTCGTTGCGGGTCAGCCTGATGTGCGAGCAGTTCGGGGGGATGTCCAGGGTGCTGCTCTGCCGGAAGGAGAAGCCGCTGACGGTGATGTGGCTGGACGCGTCGAGGACGAAGCTCTGTTCGCCGTCGAGGACGACGCCGCCGCGGGACCGGGCGACGATGGTGATGGGCGCGCGCTCGGTCCCCTGCTTGTTCCGGATGGTGAGGGGCCGGTCCGACGGGACGGTGTACCTGCCGTCGGCCACGACGATGCGGTCACCCGGGCGTGCCCGGTCGATCGCGGCCTGGAGCTCGTCCAGCGAACCGACGGCGGCCGGGGCCGCCGTCGCGCTCGCGGTCAGGAGACCGCCGGTGGGGGCGACGGCCAGCGCCGCCCCTGCCGCGGTGCCCATGAGGAACGTGCGGCGTTGCATGATGCCTCCGTGAGTGTGGTGGTGGATCGGGGGCCGGACCCTTCTCGGCCGGCGACCTTCTCAGCCGGCGGCCGGGTCTGCCGGAGTGTCCAGGTACAGCTCGATGACGGGAACGGGGGTGTCGGGGCGCTGGACGGGGATCTCCAGCGTGAGCGTTCCGGCGGGCTGCCCGCCCATTTCGGTGTTCTGCGCGGGCCGGTCCGGGTCGATGTGGACCTGGCCGATCTCCGAGGCGTCGTTCAGCAACTGGGCGTAGCGCACCCGGCCGGCGAGTCCCGGCAGGTGCAGATGGCGCAGCGGCCAGGCGAGCAGGTGGACGTAGAGCCGGTCGCCGCGCTGGGTGTACCGGCATTCGGCGGGTGCGGTGTACGGGGACGGGCCGCAGCCGCGGACCGAGCGCTCGTGCAGGTCCATCCACCGGCCGATCTCCCCGAGGACGGCGACGGCGCGCGGTTCGAGGTCGCCGCGGCCGGTCGGGCCGACGTTGAGCAGCAGGTTGCCGCCCTTGGACACCCCGTCGACGAGCATGCGGATCAGCAGGTCGGCGCTCTTGTGGTCCAGGTTGTCGCGGTCGTAGCCCCAACTCCCGTTGAGCGTCTGGCACGCCTCCCACAGCACGGGCCGGCCGTCCTTGGTCATGGGTCCCGAGGGCTGGTACTGCTCGGGGGTGATGAAGTCGCCGGGAAGGCCGGTCCTGTCGTTGACGAGCACATGCGGCTGGAGTTCGCGGACCATCTCCAGCAGCTTGGGGGAATCCCAGTCGTCCGGGCCCTTGCCGCCCCACCAGGTGCGGCCCGCGTACGAGAAGTCGAAGAACAAGTAGTCGACGCGTCCGAAGGACGTCAGCAGTTCGCGGACCTGGCCGTGCAGATAGCGCTGGTAGTCGCGGATGTCGCGGTCGGCGGCCGCGGCCTTGAACTCCTCGTCGTCGCGCTGCGGATGGGTGCCGTCCACGGGAAAGGACGGGTGGTGCCAGTCGATCAGGGAGTAGTAGAGGCCGACCTTGAGCCCTTCGGCACGGCACGCCTCGACGAACGGCCCGACGAGGTCGCGGCCGTGCGGGGTGTTGGTGACCTTGTACTCGGTGAGGGCGCTGTCCCACAGGCAGAAGCCGTCGTGGTGCTTGGCGGTCAGGACGACGTACCGCATGCCCGCCGCCCTGGCCGCCCTGGCCCACCGGACCGGGTCGTAGCGGTCGGGGTCGAAGTGGTCGAAGTAGACCTGGTACTGCTCGTCGGTCAGCTTCTCCCGGTTCTTGACCCACTCGTGCCGTGCGGCGAGCGAGTACAGGCCCCAGTGGACGAACATGCCGAACCGGTCGGTGGTGAACCAGGTCGTGTCGGGGGCCGGCGCGGGAGCCGGGGTCGCAGCGCTCGGGGTCATGGGGCATCGTTCCTTGTCGTCGGCGTCCGGTGGCGTGTCCGGGGCGCTGTCGGCGGGCTGGTCGTACGGGGGTTCGCGTGCGGGCGGCTGGCCGGGTCAGCCCTTCAGGGCTCCGGAGGACAGGCCGTGCACGAAGGAACGCTGGAAGAACAGGAACACGATCACGGAGGGGAGCAGGGCCAGCAGGGAGGCGGCCATCACCACTCCGGGAGTGACGGCGGGGTCGATCCGCAGGGTTCGCAGCGCCAGCGGGAGCGTGTACGAGGAGGAGTCGGTGGAGACCAGCAGGGGCAGCAGGTACTGGTCCCAGATCATGGTGAAGCCGAAGACTCCGATGACCCCGAGTGCGGGCTTGCACATCGGCAGGATGATCTGGGCGAAGATGCGCAGGTCACCGGCGCCGTCGATGCGGGCGGCCTCTTCGAGTTCCCGGGGCACGTCCTTCATGAACTCGGTCATCACGAGGATGGAGAATCCCCAGGCGCCCAGCGGGACGATCATTCCGGCCAGGGTGCCGATGAGGTTGAAGTGGACGACCGGCAGGTCGGAGAGGATCACGGACAGCGGGAGGGCCAGGATCTCCTCGGGCAGCATCAGCGTCGCCAGAATGGCGACGAGCACCAGCGTCATCCCCGGGAAGACCTTCCTGGCCAGGGCGTATCCGGCGAGGACGGAGACGGCCACCTGGAGCAGCAGCCCGAAGCCGACCACGAAGAACGAGTTCAGCAGGTACGCGAGCACGCCCTGGTCGAAGGCGACCCTGAAGTTGTCCAGAGTGGCGCCGGAGGGAATGACGCTCAGCTGTGTCGGGTCCTTGACCTGGCTGAAGGCGCTGACCAGCAGGGCCAGCAGGGGCCCGGCGAAGACGATCAGGACCAGCAGATAGGTGACGGCCTTCAGGATCCGCCCGCCCGGACTCCTGCTCTCCGTCAGGCCCAGCGCGGTCTCGGTCGGCGCGTTCATTTGCTCTCTCTCCGTCGCAGCAGGTGGACGACGACTGTCAGGATCAGCGTCGCGATGAACAGCAGGACGGCTCCCGCCGCGCCGACGCCGAGTCGGTTCTGCTCCAGCCCGAGCTTGTAGATCAGGGTCATGACGACCTCGGTGGAGCCGTCGGGCCCACCGTTGGTGAGCAGGAACACCTCGGTGAACACGCGCAGTCCGCGGATCGCGGCGAGGATGAACAGGATCGAGAACACCGACCGCAGTCCGGGCACTGTCACGTGCCAGACCCGCTGCAGCCTGGAGGCGCCGTCGACCTTCGCCGCCTCGTAGAGACCGCGGTCCACACTGGTGAGGCCGGCGAGGAAGATCATCATGTCGTAGGGGGCGCCCCGCCAGATGCCGGTGAGCATGATGGAGGCCATCGACGAATCGGGGTCGTTGATGAATCCCGAGGGGCCGAACCCCACCAGGCCGAGGATGGAGTTGAGCATGCCGTCCGCGGTCGGGTGGTACATGATCCGCCACAGTTCGGCGACGACCGCGATCGGCACCACAACCGGCAGGAACGCCGCGGAGCGCACGAATCCCAGCCGGCGGCCCTGGCCTTCCATCAGCAGCGCGAGAACGAGGCCGAGGGCCATCGAGCCGGCCGTCTGCCCGGCGGCGAGGACGACGGTGTGCCACGCGGCCTCACGGAAGCCTGCGGACTGGAGCACCGTGGCGTAGTTCTCGGTGCCGACCCACCTGTTGCCGAGGTAGGGCTGGACATCCTGGAAGGACATGGTCAGCGCACTGACCATGGGGATGAACTTGAAGTACAGGAAGAGGAGCAGTGCCGGTGCCAGGAACAGCCACGGCGTCCACCACCGGCCCGCCCGGCGGTCGTGCCCGCGGCGGCCGGTGGCCGCGCGGCCCGTTTTCCGGGTGGCGGGTCCGGCCGCCGGGAGGGCGGCCGGATCCGCCTGGTCAAGACTCATGACGCGGCGATTCCCTGTTCCTTGAGGATGTCGGCGAGCTGCTTGTCGAGCTCCTTCAGCTTGGTCCCGGTGTCCAGGTCGCAGTCGGCCATCAGCGCGTTGACGGTATCCGCGGTGGTCTGCCGTACCGGGGTCCAGTTCGGGATGGACGGCGCGTAGCGACCGGAGTTCCGGTAGATCTCGGCGTAGGTCTTCCAGCGGGGGTCGGGACGGACCTCGGAGATGTCCACCGTCTTGTTGACGGGCAGCTGCACGGTGAAGCCGGTGTCGCCCTCCATCCCGGTCTTCTGGCCCTCGGCGGAGAGCGCGAAGTCGGCGAAGGCGTCCTGGCCGGCCATGTTCTCGGAGCCCGCCATCAGGTAGACGGACCCGCCCTCGGCGAGCACGGTGGCGTCCTTCGGCCCCTTGGGCATCGGCACGACCTCGTACTTGTCCTTGCCGAGGGTCTCGTCGAAGCGAGGCAGCAGATACGGGCCGACGACGAACATGCCGGTCCGGCCGGCCTCGAACGTCTCGTTCGTGGGCGGGGTCTCCATGGTCACGGCGCCCGGCTGGATGACCTTGTTCTTGCAGCCGAGGTCGCGGAACCACTGCACGGCCTGAACCGATTCCTTCGTGGTCATCGCGGGCTTGTACGTGCCGTCCCCGGCCTCGGTGATGAAGTCCCCGCCCGCCGCCCAGAGGAAGTTGGAGAAGTACCAGGAGGCGTATCCGCGCTTGGTGGACAGCGGAGCGGCGAGTCCGTACGTGTTCTTCTTGCCGTCGCCGTCGGGGTCCTTGGTGGTGAAGGCTTCGGCCATCGCGGCGAAGTCGTCCCAGCTCTGCGGGACTTCGAGCTTCAGCTTCTCCCGCCAGTCCTTGCGGATGAGCAGCGCGGACGCCTGCGCGGAGTACGGCAGGCCGAACTGCTTGCCGTCCACGCTCTTGCCGGAGTCCAGCCCCTGGCCGACGACCTGCTTGCCGTTCTTCATCTTGTCCAGGTCGATCTCCCGGAGCAGGCCCTGGCTGTGCATGGCGCCGAGCTGCGTCACATCGTTCATGACGATGTCGGGCAGGTTCTTCTGCGCGGCCCGCTGCTGCAGCTTGGTCTCGAAGTCGTCGAAGATCGCCGTGACCTTGACCTTGAAGCCCGTGGCCTTCTCGAAGGCGGCAGCGAGCTTGACCGCTCCCTGCTCTCCCGGTCCGCCCGGTGTGGTCCGGGTCCACAGTTCGAGCGGAGCCTTCGAGTTCTGCTTGGCATCCACTCCCGCAGGCCCTGATGTACAGCTGGTGAGGACCAGTGCGGAAGCGAGAACACCCGCACCGATCCACCGCGTTCTCTGCATGACAACTCCTGTTTTCGCCGCATCACAGCTGGCCTGGAAAGCGCTTGCTGGGACGCTAACGGGGTCCGAATCCGTGGTCAATAGTCCGATGAATGCAAAAATCTTGCGATGGCCCGCGAGAGCCTCGCAGGACTCACCCGTACTCGACCCCTGCTCACCGACACCCCTCCGCAAGAGGTTCGATCAGCTCGCGAAAGCACCTGACAGACCGATAATTCGGCTGCCTGAGGCAACGATCGGCCGACCGCGCATCAATGCAGTCCCAACGCGACAGCCGCCGGGACGACAAGCATCGGACGACTGAGCTTCATCCGAGGCCATTTCAATCATCCGATGTATCGTGCTGCAAGCACACTGACCAAGGCAACGAACAAGCCGCGCCAATCTTCAACATCCGGTCAGACATTTCCCCACGCACCCGATCAGGGTTCACAGGCCGATTCACTGACGGCCTGTCAGCGAAGAGCTGAGGAGCGTAACGCCATGAACGAGCCGGCCCGCAGACCGACAGCCCTGTTGGTCATGGAGGAAGAACGCAGGGCGGACGTCTACCCCCGTGAGGTCCTAGCCGAAATCGAAGGTCTCGTGCACGTGCAGGGTCCACCTCTCACGCGCCAGCGGCTCGACGAGAACCCCGACGTGCTGCGAGAGGTCGATGTCCTGCTCACGGGCTGGGGCGCGCCCGTCCTCGATGCCGCCTTCCTGTCGCATGCCCCTCGGTTGCGGGCGGTCCTCGTCGCCGCGGGCTCCGTACGGCACCTGACCACACCCGCGTTCTGGGCACGCGGCATTCCGATCGTCTCCGCGGCCGCGGCCAATGCCGTCCCGGTTGCGGAGTTCACTCTCGCCCAGGTCCTCCTCGGGCTGAAGCAGGTACACCGCATCACCCGGGAGGTGGCGAGCAGTCGCCGCTTCCCCCACAACCCCCAGGTGCCCGGCGCCTACCGGTCACGCGTGGGCCTGCTGGGGCTCGGGCACATCGGCCGTCTCGTGGCGTCCCACCTCGGCCGCTTCGACATCGAGATCCTCGCCACGGACCCCATCGCCTCCCCGGACACCGCCCGGCGGGCGGGCATCCGGCTCGTCGGCATCGAGGAGCTGTTCGCCACCAGTCATGTCGTGAGTCTCCACGCCCCCCTCCTGCCCGAGACCCGCGGCACGATCGGGGCCCGGCTGCTGAACTCCCTGGGGCCGGGTGCGACGCTGATCAACACCGCGCGTGGCGCGCTCGTCGACGAGACCGCCGCGGCCGCGGTCCTGCGCGCCAGACCCGACCTCACCGCTGTACTCGACGTCACGCACCCGGAGCCTCCCGCCCATGACTCGCCACTCTTCACCCTTCCCAACGTGGTCCTGACACCCCACCTCGGCGGTGCCCTCGGGGCCGAACGTCATCGTCTCGGAGAGCTTGTGCTCGACGAACTCCGACGCTTTATACATGACCAACCTCTCCAGCACGCCATCGACCCCGCTCGCGCGGCGTCGCTGGCCTGAGGCCGCGGAGGGCGTCGCCGCAGGTGCGGCCCCGGCACGGCGGGGCCGCACGCACGGCGTCAGCGAAACGTCAGCGAAACGTGCGTGGAACGTCAGCGCGGGGCAGGAGAGTTCGGGGCCCGTCGGTGTGTTCGCGTGGCCGGTGTTCGCGTGCCCCGGCGAATCGGCCGTCGCCGCATCGCCGAAGGAGTCCGTCATCAACCTGCGGAGTACCAGGGCCGCCGTTGTTGCAGCCACTGCCGTGGCGGGAATTCGCGATCGGTACCCGTCGGGCAGTGTGGACGCGCGGGAACGACACCGTCGGCAGCCGGACCTCGTGGACGTCCATGGGCGGAGTGCGGCTGACCGGTGGTCCGGAGCGGGACACCCGGGGCGTGCAGCCGCACCCTCCACGCACCGTCTGACACGCGCAGCCCGGCGCCCCGCCCGCACCTCATCCGCGCGTGCCGCCGTGCCGCACGATCGCTGCGGTAACTCTCAGTGCGGCCTCCAGGTGAACTTGCCGCCGCCCACCCACCGCACCACGCCGGGATCGTCCAGGTCATGGACCCTGATTCCTGCGGCCGAGGCGGCGGCGAGCACATCCATCATCGATGTTGCCGCGCTGACGATCTCCCCGTCGATCTCCACAAGGCGGAAGGGCGGGTCACCCTGCTGTACCCCCAGCACGGTGATCCGAGCCGTCGAGATATAAGGACTGCCACTTTCGGTCATGCGTAGATCGCTTCCACGCCACGGGCGACACTATGCCCGGCGGTGGAACGGGTGACGCCCCTACGCGGACCAGTGCGTCTACCTGGGGCAACGGCGCTGGGCTCGCGGGACTCACCATGTAGGGCGGCTGCGGGTACCGGGACGCGGATCCGCGTCCGCGTTGCCACCACATCCGCTGTCCGAGCACGATCACACGATCAGCGAGTACGCCGGTGGCAGGCACGATCCGGTTCACCGGACCGAACTGCTCCCCCGTGTGCACGTCGATGCCCCACGTCCGGCCGAGTGCTTCCCACAGGCCGCCGACCGTGGCACCGGCGCAGGTCGTCCGCATCAGCCCTGTCAGCGTCACGAACAACAGCCGAGCCCCGGCCGGTGTCGCGGCCGGGGCTCGGTCACATGTCGCTGTCCGGTGGTCCGGTACCGGGCCCGGGGGTCAGTCCTCGCCCTCCAGGTTGCCCTCCGTCTCCAGGTATGCCTGGCGCAGGGCTTCGAGGACGGCCGGGTCGGGCTTGGCCCACATGCCGCGGGATTCCGCCTCCAGGAGGCGTTCCGCGATGCCGTGCAGGGCCCAGGGGTTGGCCTGCTGGAGGAACTCCCGGTTGGTCGGGTCCAGGACGTACGTCTCGGTGAGCTTGTCGTACATCCAGTCGGCGACCACGCCCGTCGTCGCGTCGTAGCCGAAGAGGTAGTCGACGGTGGCGGCCAGTTCGAAGGCGCCCTTGTAGCCGTGCCGCCGCATCGCCTCGATCCACTTGGGGTTCACCACCCGGGCGCGGAAGACCCGAGAGGTCTCCTCCACCAGGGTGCGGGTGCGGACCGTCTCGGGGCGGGTGGAGTCGCCGATGTACGCCTCCGGGGCGGTGCCGCGCAGGGCTCGGACGGTGGCCACCATGCCACCGTGGTACTGGAAGTAGTCGTCGGAGTCGGCGATGTCGTGTTCGCGGGTGTCGGTGTTCTTGGCCGCGACCGCGATCCGCTTGTACGCCGTCTCCATCTCCTCACGGGCCGGGCGGCCGTCGAGTTCGCGTCCGTAGGCGTAGCCGCCCCACACCGTGTAGACCTCGGCGAGGTCCGCGTCGGTGCGCCAGTCGCGGGAGTCGATCAGCTGGAGCAGACCGGCGCCGTACGTACCGGGGCGGGAGCCGAAGATACGGGTGGTGGCGCGGCGTTCGTCGCCGTGGGCGGCCAGGTCGGCCTGGGTGTGGGCGCGTACGTGGTTCTGCTCGGCAGGCTCGTCCAGGGACGCGGCCAGGCGGACCGCGTCGTCGAGGAGGCCGATGGTGTGCGGGAAGGCGTCGCGGAAGAAACCGCTGATGCGGAGGGTGACATCGATGCGCGGGCGTCCGAGTTCGGCCGGCGGGATCGCCTCCAGGCCGGTGACGCGGCGCGAGGCGTCGTCCCAGACCGGGCGGACGCCGAGCAGGGCGAAGGCCTCGGCGACATCGTCGCCGGCGGTGCGCATCGCGCTCGTACCCCACAGGGACAGGCCGACCGAGGTGGGCCAGTCGCCGTTGTCGGTGCGGTAGCGCTCCAGGAGCGAGTCGGCCAGGGCCTGACCGGTCTCCCAGGCGAGGCGCGAGGGCACGGCCTTGGGGTCGACGGAGTAGAAGTTGCGTCCGGTCGGCAGGACGTTGACCAGACCGCGGAGCGGGGAGCCCGAGGGTCCGGCGGGGACGAATCCGCCGTCCAGCGCGTGGAGGGCGTGGTCGAGTTCGTCGGTCGTGGCGGCCAGCCGCGGCACCACCTCGCGGGCCGCGAAGTCGAGGATGTCGCTGACGGCCCGCGGGTGCCCGGCCGCCACTCCGGCGACGGCTTCCGGGGACCAGTCCGCGTCCTCCATCGCCTGGACCAGGGCGCGGGCCCGCTCCTCGGCCTCGTCGGCGGTGACCCGGGTCGCGGCGGACTCGTCGAGCCCCAACGCCTCGCGCAGACCCGGCAGGGAGGCCGTGCCACCCCAGATCTGACGGGCGCGCAGGATCGCGAGGACGAGGTTGACCCGGTCGGCGCCGGCCGGGGCACCGCCCAGGACATGCAGGCCGTCGCGGATCTGCGCGTCCTTGATCTCGCAGAGCCAGCCGTCGAGATGCATGATGAACTCGTCGAAGCCCTCGTCCTCGGGGCGGTCTTCGAGCCCCAGGTCGTGATCGAGCTTGGCCGCCTGGATCAGGGTCCAGATCTGTGCGCGGATCGCCGGCAGCTTCGCCGGGTCCATCGCCGCGATCTGGGCGTGCTCGTCCAGGAGTTGTTCGAGCCGGGCGATGTCCCCGTAGCTGTCGGCGCGCGCCATCGGCGGTACGAGGTGGTCCACGAGGGTGGCGTGGACGCGCCGCTTGGCCTGCGTCCCCTCGCCCGGGTCGTTGACCAGGAACGGGTAGATGAGCGGGAGGTCGCCGAGGGCGGCGTCGGGGCCGCAGGCGGCGGAGAGGCCGGCGTTCTTGCCCGGCAGCCATTCCAGGTTGCCGTGCTTGCCGAGGTGGATCATCGCGTCGGCGCCGAAGCCGTTGTCGTCGGCCGGGGCGGCGATCCAGCGGTAGGCGGCCAGGTAGTGGTGCGAGGGCGGCAGATCGGGGTCGTGGTAGATCGCGATCGGGTTCTCGCCGAAGCCGCGCGGCGGCTGGATGAGGATGAGCAGATTGCCGCGGCGCAGGGCCGCGAGGACGATGTCGCCGTCCGGGTTGCTCGACCGGTCCACGAACATCTCGCCCGGGGCGGGGCCCCAGTGCTGCTCGACGGCTTCGCGGAGCTCGGCCGGGAGGGTCGCGTACCAGCGCCGGTAGTCGGCGGCCGGGATGCGGACCGGGTTGCGGGCCAACTGCTCCTCAGTGAGCCACTCCTGGTCGTGGCCGCCCGCCTCGATCAGCGCGCGGATCAGCTCGTCGCCGTCGCCCGACGCGAGGCCGGGGACCTCCTCCGTACCGAAGTCGTATCCCTCGGCGCGGAGTCGGCGCAGCAGGGCGACGGCGCTGGCCGGGGTGTCGAGGCCGACCGCGTTGCCGATCCGGGAGTGCTTGGTCGGGTACGCGGAGAGGACGAGCGCGATCCGCTTCTCGGCGGCCGGGATGTGGCGCAGCCGGGCATGGCGCACGGCGATCCCGGCGACGCGGGCGGCGCGCTCGGTGTCGGCGACGTACGCGGGCAGGCCGTCCTCGTCGATCTCCTTGAACGAGAACGGCACGGTGATCAGGCGGCCGTCGAACTCGGGGACCGCGATCTGGCTGGCGGCGTCGAGCGGGGAGACTCCCTCGTCGTTGTCTTCCCAGTCGGTGCGCGAACCGGTGAGGCAGAGGGCCTGGAGGATGGGTACGTCGAGGCCGCTGAGAACGCCCGCGTCCCAGGACTCGTCGTCACCGCCCGCCGACGCCTCGGCGGGCCGGGTGCCGCCCGCGGCGAGGACGGTCGTCACGATCGCGTCGGCGGCGCGCAGTGCTTCGATGAGTTCGGGCTCGGGGGTGCGCAGCGAGGCGACGTACAGCGGCAGCGCACGGGCGCCCGCGTCCTCGACGGCACGGCACAGGGCCTCGATGAACGCGGTGTTGCCGCTCATGTGGTGGGCGCGGTAGTAGAGCACGGCGACGACCGGGCCGTCGGTGCGCCGGGGGGTGCGCTCCAGCGGGCCCCAGGAGGGTGCCGGGGCGGGCGGGGCGAAGCCGTGGCCGGTGAGCAGGACGGTGTCGGAGAGGAAGCGGGCGAGCTGGTCCAGGTTGCCCGGCCCGCCGTGGGCCAGATAGGCATGGGCCTCGGCGGCGATGCCGATGGGGACCGTCGAGGCGGCCATCAGCTGGGCGTCGGGGGCCTGTTCGCCGGTGAGGACGACGACGGGGCGTCCGGTGGCGAGCACTTGGTCGAGGCCGTCCTGCCAGGCGCGTACCCCGCCGAGGAGGCGCACGACGACCAGGTCGACGCCGTCCAGGAGCTGTGGCAGGTCCTGGAGCGGGAGCCGGGAGGGATTGGCGTAGCGGTAGGAGACCGGGCCCTCCGAGGCGCGGGCGCTGAGCAGGTCGGTGTCGGACGTCGACAGGAGCAGGATCATGCGGCGTCGGGCCTTCCTCGGGGTGTCCACGCCCCGGGCGGTGTCGGAATGAAGCTCCCCGCTCGAACGGATCCGAGCGTGTGGGGAAGGGAGTTCCTGACTTGCCCGGCCGTGGCCGGACTCACAGTGGCGGGACCGTGCCGGACTTGCACCGGACTTCCTCCCCTGTCGCCGTCTGTGGCGACGACGTGCCGGATGGCCCGTCACTAGGCATAGTAAGGGCCGGTCAACCGATGGAGGACATACGGATCTGGTCAGATGGTCGGTATGCTCGCCGCCATGCCACGACCTGCCACTTCGCCTTCACCGCCGGGAGACGCGTCTCCCCGGGACCGCGGTGACGCCTGCCCCGGCACGCTGCGGCTGCACCGGGCGGACGACGGCGCTCTGGCCCGCGTCCGTGTTCCCGGCGGTCTGCTGACCGCGGAGCAGGCGGACGCCCTGGGGGCGTTGGCGGGGAGCCTGGGCGATGGTGAGTTGCATCTCACTTCGCGCGGCAATGTCCAGTTGCGCGGGCTGGGTCCGGACTGCGGAGGCGAACTGGCCGACGGGCTGGGCGAGGCGGGGCTGCTGCGCTCCGCGCGCCACGAGCGGATACGCAACATCGTGGCGTCGCCGCTCTCGGGGCTCGACGGCCGCGGCGCACGGGACGTCGGCCCCTGGCTGTCCGCGCTGGACGCGCTGTTGTGCGCGGGCGACCGGACGGCGGGCCTCTCGGGCAGGTTCCTGTTCGTGCTCGACGACGGACGTGGCGATGTGGACGCGCTGGGCGGCGACGTGACGTTGCTGGCGCAGGATGACGGAACGGCGCTGCTGCGGATCGGCACGGCCGGGACCGTGGTACGGATACCGGGCGCGCAGGCGCCGCAGGCCGCCCTCCTGGCGGCCGGGACCTTCCTGGATCAGGCGTCGGGCACCGGTGCCTGGCGCGTGCCGGACCTGCCCGGCGGTGCCGGATCCCTCTTCGACGAGGTCGTACGACGGTTGCGTGCGACGGGTACCGGCACCACTTCCACCGAGGACCGTGCCTGCCCGCGGAGCTCGGACGGCCCCGCCCCCGGCGTCGTGACCGGCCGGCACGACGGGGCCGCGCTGTCCGTCGGCATCCCCCTGGGGCGCGTCGGCCCGGCGCAGTGGCGGTCGTTGACGGACACGGCCCGGCACCGGGGCCGCGGTGAGTTGCGGCTGACACCGTGGCGCGGGGTCGTCGTACCGGGGGTGGAGCGGCGGCGGGCCGCAGGGCTGCTGGACGATCTGGGGGCCACCGGCCTCGTCGTCGGACCCGGCTCCCCCTGGGCCGGGGTGGGTGCCTGTATCGGCCGGCCCGGCTGCGCGAAGTCGCTGGCCGATGTGCGGGCCCAGGCGGCGGACGCGGTGGGGGCCGTGGGCCCGTTGCCGGTGTACTGGTCCGGGTGCGAGCGCCGGTGCGGCCACCCCCGCGGCGAGTGGGTGGACGTCGTCGCCACCCCCGACGGACACCGGATCTCGCTCGTACGGGGCGAGGTACGGGACGCGCCCGTGAGCGTCCCCGACAGCCCCGGTGGGCTCGCCGCCGCGGTGGCCGCGGCCCGCCGCGCGCGCGGCTGATCCCGTACACCCCACTCCCCTGTACCCGACCGTCGCACGCCCGAGGAAGAGAGCGAAAGCACTGTGCACCAGTACGAGAAGGACGGACCGGCGATCTACCGCCAGTCCTTCGCCACGATCCGTGCAGAGGCGGATCTCGCAGGCCTGCCCGCCGATGTGAGCCAGGTCGCGGTCCGCATGATCCACGCCTGCGGGATGGTCGACCTCGTCCGTGATCTCGCTTTCACCCCGGACGCGGTCGCCCGCGCCCGCGCCGCTCTGCGGGCCGGCGCACCCATCCTGTGCGATGTGGCCATGGTCGCCAGCGGCGTCACCCGCAAGCGGCTGCCCGCGGACAACGAGGTGGTGTGCACCCTGTCCGACCCGGCGGTGCCGGAACTCGCGAAGCAGCTGGGCACCACCCGCAGCGCCGCAGCCCTGGAGCTGTGGCGCGACCGGCTGGACGGCGCGGTCGTCGCCGTCGGAAACGCACCGACCGCCCTGTTCCGGCTGCTGGAGATGATCGAGGAGGGCGCGCCGCGCCCCGCCGCCGTCATCGGCGTGCCGGTCGGCTTCATCGGTGCCGCCGAGTCCAAGGACGCCCTGGCCTCGCACCCGTCCGGGCTGGAGCATCTGATCGTTCGGGGCCGTCGCGGTGGCAGCGCCATGGCGGCCGCCGCCCTCAACGCGATTGCCAGCGAGGAAGAGTAGACGTGAGCGAGCAGAAGACGGGCCGGCTGTACGGGGTCGGGCTCGGCCCCGGCGATCCGGCCCTGATGACCGTACGCGCGGTGGAGATCATCGCCGAGGCCGATGTCATCGCCTACCACAGCGCCCGGCACGGGCGGTCCATCGCCCGGTCCATCGCGGCGAAGCACATCCGTGCCGACCATGTCGAGGAGCCGCTGGTCTACCCCGTCACGACGGAGACCACGGACCACCCGGGCGGCTACCGGGGAGCGATGGAGGAGTTCTACGCCGAGGCGGCGGCCCGCCTGGCGGTGCATCTCGACGCCGGCCGCACGGTCGCCGTGCTGGCCGAGGGCGACCCGCTCTTCTACGGCTCGTACATGCACATGCACAAGCGGCTCGCCGACCGCTACCCGACCGAGGTGATCCCGGGCGTCACCTCGGTCAGCGCGGCCGCCGCGCGGCTCGGCACCCCGCTCGTCGAGGGCGAGGAGGTGCTGACCATCCTGCCCGGCACCCTGCCGGAGGAGGAGCTGACCGCCCGGCTCGCCGCCACCGACGCCGCGGTGGTCATGAAGCTGGGACGTACGTTTCCCGCCGTGCGCCGCGCCTTCGAGACGTCCGGGCGGCTGCCCGAGGCGCGGTACGTCGAGCGCGCCACGATGGCCGGGGAGCGGGTGGGCGACCTGGCCGAGGTCGACGCCGGCTCCGTGCCGTACTTCGCGGTCGCGGTCCTGCCCAGCAGGATCGGAGCGCCGCGTCCCGAACGTGCCCCGGAGGGCGGCGAGGTGACCGTGGTCGGCACCGGCCCGGCCGGGCCGCTGTGGCTGACTCCCGAGACGCGCGGGGCGCTGGCCGCCGCCGACGACCTGGTCGGCTACACCACCTATCTGGACCGGGTGCCGGTACGGCCGGGGCAGGTGCGCCACGGCTCGGACAACAAGGTCGAGTCGGAGCGCGCCGAGTTCGCCCTCGATCTGGCCCGGCGCGGACGTCGGGTGGCCGTGGTGTCGGGCGGCGACCCCGGGGTCTTCGCCATGGCGACGGCCGTCCTGGAGGTGGCGTCGCAGGACGAGTACGCGCAGGTGCCGGTGCGGGTGCTGCCGGGGGTGACCGCGGCCAACGCCGCCGCTGCCCGAGCGGGTGCGCCGCTGGGCCACGACTATGCGGCGATATCGCTCTCCGACCGGCTCAAGCCGTGGGAGGTGATCGCTGAGCGGCTGCGCGCTGCGGCGACGGCGGATCTGGTGCTCGCGCTGTACAACCCCGGTTCACGCAGCCGGACCTGGCAGGTCGGCAAGGCCCGTGACCTGCTGCTCGAACACCGCTCGCCGGACACACCCGTGGTTCTCGGCCGGGATGTGGGCGGACCCGCCGAGAACGTGCGGACCGTACGCCTGGGCGATCTCGACCCCGCCGAGGTCGACATGCGCACGATCCTGCTCGTCGGGTCCTCGCAGACCCGCTGGGTACGGCGCGGTGACGGCCGGCAGATCGTCTGGACACCCCGCCGCTATCCGGAGGGCTGAGCCGGCGCGGCCGTGGGCCGGAGCCGGCGGAGGATGTGTTCCCGGAGCCAGTCGACGGCCGGTTCGGGGCCGTCGACGACCGGGATGCCCTCGGGCACGGGCGGCCGCCGCACCACCACCACCGGGATCCGCGCCTCGCGGGCCGCGGTGAGCTTGGGGGCCGTGGCGGCGCCTCCGCTGTCCTTCGTGACGACGACGTCGACGCGATGACGGCGGATCAGCTCACGTTCTCCGTCCAGGGTGAACGGGCCCCGGTCGAGCAGGACCTCCATCCGGGCGGGGTACGGTGCTTCGGGGGCATCCACCGAGCGCATCAGGAACCACAGCTCGTCCAGGCCCGCGAAGGCGGCCAGCCCCATCCGTCCGGTCGTGAGGAAAACGCGCCGTCCCAGTGCGGGCAGCGCCGCCGCCGCCTCGGCCAGGGATCCGGCCGAATGCCAGTCGTCGCCTTCGCCGGGCACCCAGCCGGGCCGCCGCAACGCCAGCAGGGGAACATGGGCGGCAGCGGCGGCAGCGGCCGCGTTGAAACTGATCGTCCCGGCGAAAGGATGGGTGGCGTCGATGAGCGCGTCCACCTGGTGCGTACGCAGCCATGCGGCGAGCCCGTCGGCTCCCCCGAAGCCGCCGATGCGGACCTCGCCCGGGGGAAGCCTCGGGCCGGACACGCGTCCGGCGAGCGAGCTCGTCAGCCTGGCACCGGCCGGGAGCAGTTCCACCAGCAACCCGGCGAGGCGACGGGCCTCCGTCGTTCCGCCGAGTACGAGTACATGCATCGGATCCATCCATGGGTGAGAGTGAGGGCGGACGCAGCGCCCAGCTGAAGCACACCGGTCTGCGGCCCGGCTGGACCACCGGCGCCTGTGCGACCGCGGCGGCCACCGCCGCGTACACGGCCCTGCTGACGGGCGACTTCCCCGACCCGGTGACGATCACCCTACCCAAGGGGCAGACGCCGGCGTTCGCGCTCGCGGTGGAGGAACTGGCCGAGGGGCGGGCGACGGCCGGGGTGGTCAAGGACGCGGGCGACGACCCCGATGTGACGCACGGCGCTCTGGTCCGGGTGACCGTACGGCGGCTGCCGCCGGGCTCGGGTGTGGTGTTCCGGGCCGGGCCCGGCGTGGGCACGGTCACCCTTCCCGGGCTGCCGCTCGACGTCGGGGAGCCGGCGGTCAATCCCGTGCCGCGCCAGATGATCCGCGACCACATCGCACGCGTCGCCGCGGAGCACCGGGGTTCGGGGGACGTCGAGGTCACCGTCTCCGTGGACGACGGCGAGGAGATCGCCCGCTCCACCTGGAACCCGCGCCTCGGCATCCTGGGCGGTCTGTCGATCCTCGGCACGACCGGTGTCGTGGTGCCGTACTCCTGCTCGGCATGGATCGACTCGATCCGCCGCGGCGTGGACGTGGCCCGTGCCGCCGGGCACACCCACGTGGCCGGGTGCACGGGTTCCACCTCGGAGAAGACCGTGGTGTCCGAGTACGGGCTGCCGGAGATCGCGCTGCTCGACATGGGGGACTTCGCGGGCGCGGTGCTGAAGTACGTACGCCGTCACCCGGTGGACCGGCTCACGGTCTGCGGCGGGTTCGCGAAGTTGTCGAAGCTCGCCGCCGGACACCTCGACCTGCACTCCGCCCGGTCCCAGGTCGACAAGCCGTTCCTGGCCGAGCTGGCCCGGCGGGGCGGTGCGGACGAGGCCCTGGCGGCCGAAATAGCAATCGCGAACACGGGTCTCGCGGCTCTCCAGTTGTGCCGCTCGCGCGGTGTGCCGCTCGGGGACCTGGTGGCCGTGGCGGCGCGGGACGAGGCGCTGTCGGTGCTGCGGGGTGCACCGGTCGCCGTCGACGTCATCTGCATCGACCGGGCGGGCACGGTCGTCGGGCGCAGCAGCGTGCGCTGACCGTCCGCCCGGCCGGTGCGACGGTGCCGTCAGCAGACGTGACGTTCGCGTCCGGGCGAGTAGAGGTGGCTGTCGCGGAACTGCTCGGCGCCCAGTGTGCGGCCGACCATGATCACGGCGGTACGGATCACGCCCGCCGCCTTCACCTGCTCGGCGATGTCGTCGAGGGTTCCGCGCAGGACGAGTTCGTCCGGGCGTGAGGCCAGCGCCACGACGGCGGCCGGGCAGTCGGCCCCGTAGTGCGGCAGCAGTTCCTCGACGACGCGGTCCACGTACCTGGCGGCGAGGTGCAGCACGATCAGGGCGCCGCTGCGGCCCAGCGTGGCCAGGTCCTCGCCCTCCGGCATCGCGGTCGCGCGGTTGGCCACCCGGGTGAGGATGACGGTCTGGCCCACGGTCGGCACGGTCAGTTCACGCTTGAGCGCCGCCGCGGCGGCGGCGAACGCGGGTACGCCGGGCACCACTTCGTAGGGCACACCGGCCTCGTCGAGCCGACGCATCTGCTCGTTGACCGCGCTGAACACCGAAGGGTCGCCCGAGTGCAGCCGCGCCACGTCGTGGCCGGCCCGGTGCGCGGCCGTCAGCTCGGCGGTGATCTGGTCGATGTCGAGCTGCGCGGTGTCCACCAGGCGGGCGTCCGGGGGGCATTCGGCGAGCAGTTCCCGGGGCACCAGGCTGCCCGCGTACAGGCACACCCGGCAGGAGGCGAGGGTGCGGGCGCCGCGCACGGTGATCAGGTCGGCCGCCCCCGGGCCCGCGCCGATGAAATACACGGTCATCTGTTGTCTCCTGGGTCTTGCGCGGGCTCTTCTGCTGAGCGTTCCGCATCGGTACTGATCGAGGGTTTGCGTACGGACCACTGGGTGACCGGCATGGCCTGCCGCCAGCCCGTGAAGCCGCCGACCGGCACGGCATGCGCGACCGCGAGCCGGACCAGGTCACCGCCGTGCAGGCGGTGCGCCCCGGCGAGCAGCGCCTCGGACTCCAGCGTGACCGTGTTGGCGACCAGCCGTCCGCCGGGCGGCAGCGCGTTCCAGCAGGTGTCGAGAAGGCCGGGCGCGGTCAGCCCGCCACCGATGAACACGGCGTCGGGCGTGGGGAGTTCGGACAGGTTGCCGGGGGCCCGGCCGGTGACCACGCGCAGGGCCGGGACGCCGAGACGGCCGGCGTTGCGCGCGATGCGTCCGGCCCGTGCCGGGTCGCGTTCCACGGTGATCGCGCGGCAGGACGGGTGGCTCCGCATCCATTCGATCGCGATGGACCCCGAGCCGCCGCCGATGTCCCAGAGGAGTTCGCCGGGGGCGGGTGCGAGCACCCCGAGGGTCACGGCCCGGATGTGCCGCTTGGTGAGCTGCCCGTCGTGTTCGTAGGCCTCGTCGGGCAGGCCGGGGACGGCGCCGAGGCGCAGGGCTTCGGGGGTGCGCCGGCAGTCGATCGCGATGACGTTCAGCGGGTCGCCCGGTGGGTGCGGCCAGTGGTCCGCGGTGCCCTCCAGGCATGCCTCGTCCGCTCCGCCGAGCTGTTCGAGCACGCGCAGCCGGCTCGGGCCGAAGCCCTGTTCGCGGAGCAGTCCGGCCACCGCGGCCGGGGTGCCGGCGTCCGCGCTGAGGACCAGCACCCGTCGGCCGTCGTGCAGCGCGGCGGCCAGCCGGGCGGCGGGGCGGCCGACCAGGGTGACGACCTCGGTGTCCTCCAGCGGCCAGCCGATCCGGGCACAGGCGTAGGAGACGGACGAGGGGTGGGGCAGGATCCTCGGCGCACCGGCGCCGAGCACTTCGGTGAGGGCCCGGCCGATGCCGTAGAACATCGGGTCGCCGCTGGCCAGGACGGCGAGCCCGCGCCCGGCGTGCGCGGCGAGCAGGCCGGGGACGGCGGGCCGCAACGGCGAGGGCCATGGCACCCGTTGTCCCCGGCAGGACGGCGGGAGCAGGGCCAGTTGCCGCTCACCGCCGATGAGGACCTGTGCGTCGACGAGCGCCGTGCGCGCCGCGTCGGTCAGTCCCGCCCATCCGTCGGCGCCGATTCCCACGACGGTCACCGCAGGTGGGACGGGTTGTTCGGGTGGAGCGAGAGTCACGGCCGGTACCTCGGTGTTCAGGGGATGACGCAGCCGAACTCTACTGTCCGGCCATGATCGGGCGACGGCCAGGTGGTCACCCCCGTACCCTTATTGCGAGATATTCGCAATTGGTCATGAAGTGCAGGAGTGTGCTGTGGGGTCTCCGGTGGTGCTCGGAATCGAGTCGTCGTGCGACGAGACCGGGGCGGGTCTGGTCCGCGACGGGCAACTGCTCGGGCACGCGGTGGCGTCGAGCATGGACGAGCACGCGCGGTTCGGCGGGGTCGTTCCGGAGATCGCGGCCCGTGCGCATGTCTCGTCGCTGACCCCGGTCGTGTCCCGGGCCCTGGCCGAGGCGGGGCTGCGCTTGAAGGACATCGGCGCGGTCGCCGTCACCACGGGCCCCGGTCTGTCGGGTGCGCTCCAGGTCGGGCTGGCCGGCGCGAAGGGGCTCGCGTACGCACTGAGCGTGCCGCTCCACGGGGTGCACCACCTGGCCGGGCACGTGGCCGCCGACACCCTGGAGCACGGCCCGCTGCCCGATCCGTGCGTGGTCCTGATCGTGTCCGGTGGGCACACCTCCCTGCTGCTCGTACGCGACCTGGCCCGCGACCCGATCCTGCATCTCGGGGACACCCTCGACGACGCGGCGGGCGAATGCTTCGACAAGGTCGCCCGGGTCTTCGGGCTGCCGTACCCGGGCGGTCCGGCCATCGACCGGGCGGCGCGCACGGGCGACCCGGACGCGGTGGTCTTCCCGCGTCCGCTCACCGGGCCCCGCGACGCTCCCTACGCGTTCTCCTTCTCCGGCCTGAAGACCGCCGCCGCCCGCTGGGCGGAGCAGCACCGGATCCGCGGGGCGCGGTTCCCGCTGGCCGACGGGGCCGCCGCGCTCCAGGAGGCCGTCGCGGACGTGTTGACCCGCAAGGCCGTGGCCGCCTGCCGCGCGTACGGCGTGGGGACACTGGTCGTGGTGGGCGGCGTGGCCGCCAACTCCCGCGTACGGGCCCTGGCGGAGGCGCGGTGCCGGGCCGCCGGTGTCACCCTGCGTGTGCCGCCGCTGCGGCTGTGCACCGACAACGGCGCGATGATCGCCGCGGTCGGGGACCTGCTGGTCCGCGCGGGCGCACAGCCGGCACCGCTGGAGGTGTCCATCGATCCATCGGCGCCGCTGGAGTACGCCGCACTGCATCCGGTCGCCCGCGCCGGGGGGTGGGGGGGGGGGGGAACCAAAAACAAGGGGAGGGGGGGGGGGGGAGAGGGAGGTTTCTTGAAGGAAAAGGAAAAG
>NZ_JBHWIY010000012.1:101794-111710 GCF_042731715.1 Streptomyces sp. NPDC059832
TCAGCACTGTAGGCGTCGCCTCCCCCTCCCGGTGCACCCTGAATTCACCCAACGATCCATTTGTGCCCCCGGCTGGTGGCGTGGGGGGTTTAACCCCCCGCCCCCGGCGCGCGGGGACGGGTCAGAGATCGGCGTTCCTCAGATACGCGGCAAGTGAACCGATGGCCGCCGGATTGCGCGGACTCTCCACCAGGTCCGCGTAGTCGAGGACGAAGACACGGTCGTTCTTGATGGCCGAGACATTCGCGAGCGGCGGATAGGACTTCAGGAACTTCTCCTTCTGCGCCGCGCCGTTGTCACCGTAGTCGTTGATCACGATCACCTCGGGGTCACGGTCGACCACGGTCTCCCAGCCCACGGTCACCCAGCTGTCCTTGAGGTCCTTCATGACGTGATCGCCACCGGCCTTGGTGATGATGTCGTGCGGCCCCGCGAAGGCACCGGAGGTCAGCGGCTTGTCCCGCCCGTCGTCGTAGAGGAAGACCCGGGGGCGGTCGGTACCCTTCGGCGCCTTCGCCCGAGCTTCCGCCACCTGCTTCCGGAACGTCGCGACGAGGGCCTCCGCACGGTCCTCCACATCGAATATCTTTCCCAGGTTCCGCAAATCGGTGTAGAGCGCGTCGAGCGGTGCCATCACCCCGCGTGCTTTCCCCTTGCCGTTGCGGCACGACTCGCTCAGCAGATACGACCCGATGCCCACTTTCCGGAGTTCGGCAGGAGTGAACCCGTCCCCCTCGCTGAATCCGTAGTTCCATCCGGCGAAGACCAGATCGGCACGGGCGTCGAGGACCAGTTCCTTGTTGATCCTCTCCTTGGAGAGCCACTTGGCCTTCCGGTATCCGTCCTTCCAGGGAACGGACGTGAGGTCGCCCTTGTCCTCGGGCATCACATAACCCGCCATGTGGTCTTCCAGTTGGAGCGCGAACATGATCTCGGTGATGCCGACGTCATTGGTGACCACGCGTTGCGGGGCCTTGTCGTAGGTCTTCTTCTGGCCGCAGTTCTCGACGGTCACCGGATAGTGGCCGGTGCTTTTCCGAGCGCTGTCCTTCTCTCCTTGGCCGGAGGGCATTTCCGCACCGCAGCCGGTGAGGACCAGGGCGGCGGCGATCACGATCGCGGCGGGACGTACGAGGTTGTGCATGGCGGCGGTGACTCCTCAGGAATCGGGTCGAGCGGGGCGAAGACGGTCGAAGAGCAGCTGGACGGCGCCGGTCTCCGGATGCGGGACGCGGTGTGCCCGTACGCCGAAGACCTCGGCCAGCAGGTCGGGGGTGAGCACGTCGTGCGGAGCGCCGGAGGCGACGATCCGTCCGCCGTCGATGACATGGAGCAGATCGCAGTGGAGTGCGGCGAGGTTGAGGTCGTGCAGCGCGGTGAGGACGGTCAGCCCGCTGTCGCGCACCAGCGCCAGCACTTCCAGCTGCTGTGCGATGTCGAGATGGTTGGTCGGCTCGTCGAGCACCAGCAGCCGGGGCTGCTGAGCCAGCGCGCGGGCGATCAGCACCCGCTGCTTCTCGCCGCCGGAAAGAGTGAGGAAGCCGCGGTCGGCGAGGTGGCCGGCGCCCACTCCCGCCAGCGCGGCCCCGCACGCCTGCCGGTCCTCGTCGGTGGTCCGTCCCATCGACGACTGGTGCGGCAGCCGCCCCATCTCCACGACCTCGGCAACCGTGAAATCGAATTCGGTGGCCGCCTCCTGGGGAAGTGCGGCCAGCCGGCGCGCGCTCTCGCGCGCGCTCATGGCGTACAGATCCTCGCCGCCGAGCCGCACCGTGCCGCCCGAGGGACGCAGAGCCCGGTAGACACAACGCAACAGGGTGGATTTGCCACTGCCGTTGGGCCCGACCAGACCGACGAGCTGCCCCTCCCCCGCTCCCAGTGTGGCCTCCTCCACCAGCCGCGCGCCGGCGATCTCGACCGTCAGAGCATCGATGTCGATCCGCATCAGGCGCCTCCGAACGTGTAGGAGCGACGGCGCATCAGGAGTACGAAGCACGGCACGCCGATGGCCGCGGTCAGCACGCCCACCGGCAGTTCGGCGGGCGCGAGCACCACGCGGGAGAGGATGTCCACCCAGATCAGCAGGACAGCACCCACCAGTGGTGCGACGGCCAGCAGCCGGCGGTGGTCCGCGCCGACGAGCATCCGTACGGCGTGCGGCACCATCAGTCCGACGAAGCCGATGGCACCGCTCACCGCGACCACCGCCCCCGTGACGGCCGCGGAGACCAGGAACAGTTCCTTGCGCAGCCGCCCCGCGTCCACCCCCAGCGCGGCAGCGGTCTCGTCGCCCATGGCCAGGGCGTTCAGCCGACGTGCCGACCAGGCGAGGTGGGCGAGACCGCCGAGCACGGCCCCCGCGGCAATCGGTACGGAGGCCCAGTCGGCTCCGCCGAGGCTGCCGAGCATCCACATCATCGCGGAGCGTGCGGCTTCACCGCGCTCGGCCGCGAACACCATGAAGGTGGTGACGGCCGAGAAGCCGTAGTACATCGCGGTGCCCGTCAGGACGAGCCGCAGCGGGGTCAGACCACGAGCGGTGCGTGCGATGGCGTACACCAGCATCATGGCGAGGAGCGCGGAAAGGAACGACGCCGTGGACAGCGCCCAGATGCCCAGCGTGCCGAAGGCGCCGAAGATGAGCACGGCATTGGCACCGACCGCCGCGCCAGAGGAGATGCCGAGGACGAACGGGTCGGCAAGGGCGTTGCGGACCATGGCCTGCACGGCGACGCCGATGGCCGAGAGACCGGCCCCGACGACCGCGGCCAGCACGGCTCGCGGAAGGCGCAGTTCCCAGACGATGGTGTACGCGGGCACCTGGTCCGGGGCTATTCGGCCGCCCGTCAGCCCGGCCCGCAGACAACGCAGCACTTCGCTCCAGGAGAGCCCCGACGCCCCGATGCCCGCCCCGCAGACGAGGGAGACCAGGAGCACGGCACACAGGAGGGGAAGGAGCAGCGCCGGCGACACGCGCCGGGGCGGCGCGGGCCCGGCCCCGGCACGGGCCGTGCGTGAGGGCACGGCGGGCTTACGGACGAGGGGTGTGGCCACGGGCGGATCGCTTTCGCCTCGGGCCGTGCACCTACGTGATCAAAGGAGCAGCCCGGACGCGGAGCGCCCTGCGCAGCACCACTCGCAGTCCACGGCGAATCGACAGGAGCCTTCACCACCGCGGGTAATCGGGCTTACGGGGCCATGTCTCGGGCTCCGCCTACCGTTGCGGGTCAGCGCCGGATTTCGACCGGACTTCCCCCGCGGGGCACTTGCAGCTTAGCGTGCATGGGTTGACGCACCGTCAGGGGGATGGTCGGTGTGCACCGGTTTGCGCACGTGCGGCCAGGTCATGGCTGGTCGACGAGGGGTGGTCCGCGGCTTCTGCTCGTGTGGCTCGCCCCGGCCCTCACCACTCTCCTTCGCGGAAGAACCGGCGGGTTCCCCACCCCGAGGGGAACGCGACGGCATACCGGTCAGCGCGAGGAGATCTCGGCGAGCCAGGACCGACAGCGGCTGCCGAAGGGCTCCGCGTGCGCGGTGAGCGCAGCCCTCAACCGGTCGGCCGACGCCGTGGCCCGGACGACGACGTCGGGCGGGTAGGAGTATCGGACCTGGTGGTCGGCAAACTCGTCCTCGTCGTCGACGAACACGCTTCCCCCGTCACGTACGCGGCAGACGTCGAGGTCCAGGTCGATCATGGTGACCTCCCCGGGGTGCAGCCACCGGGCCGGGGTGGTGACGTCGCAGTAGACCTCCAGCCGCGCGGGAGCCGCTTGGAACAGCGCCGTCCACCAGGCATCACGGGGAAAGAGCATGACCCTGGCCTCCCGCGTGGCATAGACGGGTCCCTCGGCGCCCTTGCTGTAGACGGTGCCGACCGGCGCCCCGAGCCAGACCCCGTGCTCGTCCTCGCCCAGCCGGACCATGGAGTGGTGCCAGTGCAGGCTGCCATCGTACTTACGGACGGAAACCAGCACCTCATCAGCATCCATGAACGCATCCATGGCCGGGACACTACAGCGATGGCCCGGCAACCGACCGGTGACCGGCAACCGCTCCGGGGCCTCGGGTCGAGAGCCCCGCCCCGGAGCGGCGTACGGAAAGGGCGGCCCGGTCAGGCGTTCTGGGCGCCGTTCCAGACGTCGTACGCGGCATTGCCGTACGCGGACGCGGCCGCCGCCGATCCGTAGCTGCCGGAGTAGGCGCCGGTCTGCATCGCGGAGCCGTCGGGCTGATAGTTCTCGATCCAGGCACCGCCGCTGGCACCGCCGGACAGGCCGTTGCAGTTGTTCATCAGGCGCTGCCCGCCGGGACCGGCGTAACCCTGCCCCTCGCACCACACGGCATAGTCCTTGTCGGCCGGCAGGCCGATGATGTGCGCGTAGTTGCTGGACCAGTTGAAGCCGAGCCCGGTGGAGCCGACGACGTCCTGCACGCGTCGGCCGTCCGGGGTGTCCAGGACGAGGAAGGCGTTGTCGTTCTCCTGGCCGCCTCCCGTGACCCAGCCCGCGCTGCGCCAGCCCCACCAGCCATGGGGCGCGTTGCCCTTGTTGTAGTTGGGCGCAAAGCGGTAGTTGGTGCCGCCCTCACCGAAGCCGCAGTGCCGTGCGGTGGCCACCACCGAGCGGTTGTTACTCGTGACAACGTTGCCAGAGCAGATGTAGTCGCCCTTGCCCGGGATCGTGAAGTACAGGCGCCCCACCGTGCCCCACACGCTGGCACGGGTCTGAACTCCTGAGCCCGCCAGGGCTCTTGTCGCGGGTATGTGGACCGGCTCGCTGTCGGCCTCGGCGACCACGCCCGCGGAGGGCCGCGCCGCGGAGACGGCGTCGGGCGCGGGCATCGGCACGGCCGCGCGGATCCGCGCCGGGGTCCAGTAGGCGTCGAGTCGGGCGGGCGACTCGGTGTTGACCACCTCGGCGGTCCCGGTACCGGAACCGGTCGGCCGCTCCTGCGCGACGGCCGTGCCGGGCGTCAGCACCGCGCACAGACTCGCTGCCGCGGCGAAGGTGGTGAGAGTGGTGCGGGTGAATCGACGTAAGCGCATGGGAACCCCTCTGGTGCGGGAGACGAAACTGACCCGCCCACTGTCCCAGCCCCGGGCCGACAAGGGATCAGCATTCGTTCAACACCTGGCACGGTGGCGGAAATTGTCGTGTCCTTCCGCACCGCCGTCGCCGATGGGCCCAGGCGCGGGAGAGAGGGAGGTCGGGTCCTGGCGAGGCCGCGCATCGTCCGAACGGACGACACCGGTGTCGTCCCGACGCCCGCGCATCACCGGCCGGTCCAGCGACGGCGGAGTCCGCCCGGCGCGTCGAGCATGGAGGGTGCGGGCCCCGCACCGTTCCGGGCCCGCCCCCACGGATTGCGAGGAACCATGCCTTCGACACGACGCGCCACCTTCCTGATCGTCCCGCTCGTGAGCCTGGCGGCACTCGCGACCGCATGCGGCACGCCGTCCGACAGCGACACCGACACCCGGCGGAAACCCTCGGTCATCGGGGCCGGCCCCCTCTCCCCCACCGGCGCGGCCGAGCGGTCGGACGCCGACCGGGATCTGCTCGAAGCCGCACGTTCCGGTGACGCCGACGCGGTGCGCGACGCGATCGAGCGGGGCGCCGGCCTGGAGACCCGCGACAAGGACCGCCGCACCCCGCTCCTGCTGGCGGCAACCGGCGATCACGTCCGGGCCGCCGGAGTCCTCGTCGACGCCGGCGCCGATCCGGACGCCCTGGACCGGCAGCACGACACACCGTGGCTGGTGACGGGCGTGACCGGCAGCGCCGCCATGGCCCGGACCCTGGCGGCGGCCGACCCCGACTACACCGTCGTCAACAGGTACGGGGGCACCTCCCTCATCCCGGCCGGCGAACACGGCCACGTCGCCTATGTCCGGGAGGTCACCACCAACCCGGACATCGACATCGACGTCGACCACGTCAACGACCTCGGCTGGACCGCCCTGTTGGAGGCCGTCATCCTCGGCGACGGTGGGGAGGACCATCAGGAGACCGTGAAGCTCCTCCTTGCCGCGGGCGCCGATCCCACCATCGAGGACAGGACCGGCACCACCGCGCTCCAGCACGCCCGGCAGCGCGGATTCGACGAGATCGCCCGGCTGCTGGGCGGGTGATCCGGCGGGCCGGCGCCCGGCCGATCGCTACGGCAGGGTGCTGTCGACGCTCACGGGCAGGTGATCGGATGCCCGGGTGCTGAGGACGCGGGCGCGGTGCGCGTCGATGCCGGGCGAGGCGAGGACGTAGTCGATACCCACCTGCGGGTCCAGTGCGTCATAGGTGTGACCGGCGCCCTCACCGGCCGCGAGCCAGGTGATGGGCGGGCCCGCGTGCAGAATCGTGGTCGGCGTCATTCCGGGGACGACGTCGAGGGCACGGCCGAAGCCGACCAGCATGGGCCGGGAGCCGGTGATGCGCTCGACGGCCTCGACGTCGGCCGCTTCGATGCGCGCCGCGGTGGCGGGGGCTGCGGACATGCTCGTGATGCTGACGGACGGTTACTTCGTCAGCGAGGGCTGGGGGACGTCCGAGCAGCGCGGCATTCTCACCGCCTCGCCGGAGGCGATCTCCCGACTGGCCTTCGCCGAAGGGTCGATGAAGCCGAAGGTGGACGCCGCCGTGCGGGTCGCCAGGGCCGGCGGACGGGCACTCATCGGTCCGCTGGAACGACTCGGCGACCTGCTCGACCGGAACATCGGCACAAAGATCCGCCCGGATGTCCCGGACGGGATCGTCTATGTCTGAGCACTCGCGGGGGCGGCCCGCCGCCATGCGCGCCGCCCCGGCCGGTGCCTGAAGGGACTCCGATCCGGCGGACAGGCCCGGGGGCCGGCGGATCGGCGCGCCGGCCGGGCCGTACCGCTCAGCCCTGGTGCTTGCGTCGCGCGGCGGCCGCGTTGCGACCTGTCACCAGGTGTTCGTCGGCCAGCTTCTCGACCCGCGCGACATCACGCTCCGCAATCGCCTTGTACAGGCCTTCGTGCTCCTGCGCGACGCCCTCCAGGTCGTCGTGCTGCCCCAGCAGCCAGCGCATCCTGCTGCGAAGAGCGCTCTGGAGCTCGTTCAGGAGTTCGTTGTCGGCCAGTTCGGTGACCGTCTCGTGGAAGTCGGCGGCGGCCCGGTGGGCCCGTACGGCATCTCCCTTCTCCGCCGCCTTCAGCTCGGCGTCGAGATCCGAGCGGAGCTTCTCAAGTCCCGCGCGGGTGCGCCGTTGGGCGGCGAGCCGGAAGGTCAGCGTCTCCAGGGCCGCGCGGACCTCGTCGAGGTCCTCGACGTCCGCCGGTGTGAACTCCCGCACGACGGCCCAGGTCCGCGGCCTGGGTGTCACCAGCCCCTCGGTGACCAGCGCCTTCAGGGCCTCTCGGACGGGCAGCCTGCTCACCCCGAGCTCCGCGGCGAGTTCGCGCTCGACGAGCTTGCTGCCCGGCTCACGCACACCGTCGATGATCTCGTCACGCAGTTGGCGCGTGACCCGCTCCGACTCCGGCTCGAAGTCTCCAGACCCTGTCATGTCCTCAATTCTCTCATCACTCGACGTCCATATTCGGTATGCCGTCCGCGGCACGGGATTCTCAGGCCGGTGCGTAGCCGCGCGCGCGGACCAGGTCGTGGGCGAGCCGGGAGAAGGCGCGCGCGGCGGCGCTCTCGTAGGCGCTCTCCCGGTGCAGCAAGGTGGCGACACGGGCGGGCAGCGGAGGGTCGAGGGGAATCGGCGTGAGGTGAAGGTGGTCGTCCGCGACCGCGTCGGGCAGCACGGTGGCCAGCGGGCCGGTACGCCGGACGATTTCGGTGAGGGCCTGGATGGTGTTGGCCTCCACGGTGATCGGCGGACTGACACGATGCCGGGCGAAGTAGCCGTCGATATGGCTCCGGGTGGCGAAGTCGCTGCTGAGCAAGGCGAGTTGCTGGTCGGCCAGGTCACTCACCGGCAGCGGTCCATCGCCCCGGTCCTCGGCACGGTCCGTGGCGACGACGAGGCTGAGGGTCTCGGTGAACAGGGCGGTCGCGGTGATGCCGGGCAGATGGGATCCCGCGAAGGCGATCCCGAGGTCGAGATCGTCGGACAGAAGGCTCGCTTCGATGCGGTCCTGGGTCATTTCCCGCAGGTCCAGCGTGATGCCGGGGTGGCGCGTGTGCAGCGCCTCGACGAGCGGGCCGACGAGATACGCGGTGAAGGTCGGCGTCACCGCCAGCCGCAGATGCCCCCGGGAGAGGTCGGCGACATCGAGGACGGCGCGGTCGGCGGCCGCCAGTTCCCGCAGTGCCCGCTGCGCGTAGTGCACATAGGCCTCGCCCGCGTCGGTGGGGCGGACGCCGCGACCGCTTCGGTCGAGCAGCTGGACACCGACGGCTCGCTCCAGTTGCTTGATCTGCTGGGACAGTGTCGGCTGCGAGATGCGCAGCTCTTCGGCGGCGCGCGTGAAATTACCGTGCTCGGCCACCGCGATCAGATAGCGGAGGTGACGTAGTTCCGGACCCATACGCGCAGCATAGCTCACACTATTGATGCGATCTATAAGAATCATGGATAACAAGACTTGGACACTATATATGGAGGTCATGCATGGTGAATCTCGTCAGCCCGTCGGGCCGGCATTCACCGAAAGGAGTGACCGATGCATGACCTCACGGGCGGCCTCGCGCGTTTCCGTCGCGACGTCTTTCCCGCCAAGGCGGGGCTCTTCGCCCACCTGGCCACGACCCACCGGCCCAAGACGCTGTTCGTCGGCTGCTCCGACGCCCGCGTGGTCCCCGAACTGATCACGCAGAGCGACCCGGGCGAGCTGTTCGTCATCCGTACCGCGGGCAATCTCGTCCCCGCGTACGCATCCGGCCCGGACGGCATCGCGGCAAGCGTCGAGTACGCCGTCGCCGTACTGCACGTGACCGACATCGTCATCTGCGGCCACTCCTCCTGCGGCGCGATGACCGCCCTGGCGGAGGAGCACGACCTCAGCGCCGCGCCGGTCGTCGCCGGCTGGCTGCGGCACGCCGACGCCGCGCGGGCCCGCGCCGCCGCCGAGCCGGCCGCGTCCGGACCGGCCAAGGTCGCCGCGCTGGTGCGGGCGAACGTGGCCGCACAGCTGCAGAACCTGACCACCCACCCCTCCGTGGCCCGTGCCCTGGCCGCCCGGACGCTCACGCTGCACGGCTGGGTGTTCGACATAGCCACCGGCACCGTCGAAACCATCGACGCCGCCCCGGCCGCGGCCTGAGCACCCACTCCCCTTCACCACGACGACCGCCCGGCCGCACAACAAGGCCGGCGCCCCGAAAGGAATCCCCGTCATGACGCACGCCCAGTTCGACCCCACCGCCCGCCAGGCCCTCGCCATCGCCGCCGTCGAGGCCAAGACCCGCAAGGACCTCAGCTGGCAGCAGATCGCCGACGCCGCCGGGCTGTCGGTCGCCTTCGTCACCGCCGCCGTCCTCGGCCAGCACGCCCTGCCGCAGAACTCCGCCGAGGCGGTGGCCGAGCTCCTCGGCCTCGACGACGACGCGGCGATGCTGCTGCAGACCATCCCGACCCGCGGATCGATCCCCGGCGGCATTCCCACCGACCCGACCATCTACCGCTTCTACGAGATGCTCCAGGTCTACGGCACCACCCTCAAGGCCCTGGTGCACGAGCAGTTCGGCGACGGCATCATCAGCGCCATCAATTTCAAGCTCGATGTGAAGAAGGTCGCCGACCCCGAAGGCGGCGAGCGCGCCGTCATCACTCTCGACGGCAAGTACCTCCCCACCAAGCCGTTCTGACCCTGCGCGGAACACAACGCGGCGGGGCGGAAGAGGCGTACGGGCAGGTCCGGTCCCCCGCGGGGGCACCCCCGCACCACAACCCCCCCCCCCCCCACCCGAAGGCCCCCCCGGGACTCTTCCCTCTAAACACCACCACTGCC
>NZ_JBHWIY010000012.1:111720-206543 GCF_042731715.1 Streptomyces sp. NPDC059832
GTACGGCCGCGTCCGGCCCGCCGCGGGCCACCGCCCGCCCCACACCCACCGCCCCCCGCACCGGAGGACCCCCATGGACTTCGCCCAGCGCACCATCGACATCGCCCGCAAGAACGTGGAAGAGGGTGGACGCCCCTTCGCCACCGTCATCGTCAAGGACGGCGAGATCCTCGCCGAGAGCCCCAACAGGGTGGCCCAGACCAACGATCCCACCGCCCATGCCGAGATCCTCGCCATCCGGGAGGCCTGCCGGAGGCTCGGCACGGAGCACCTGGTCGGCGCGACCATCTACGTGCTCGCCCACCCCTGCCCGATGTGCCTGGGGTCGCTGTACTACTGCTCCCCCGACGAGGTCGTCTTCCTCACCACCCGCGACGCCTACGAGCCGCACTACGTGGACGACCGCAAGTACTTCGAACTCGACACGTTCTACGGCGAGTTCACCAAGGACTACACCCAACGGCGACTGCCCATGCGCCACGAGCCGCGCGACGCCGCCGTGGATGTGTACCGGCTGTGGCAGGAGCACAACGGCGGAAGCCGCCGCGTCCCCGGCGCACCGACCTCGGCGTAACCGCGCGGAGCGCTTCCACCGCTCCCCCACATGCAGAAACACATCCCACACGTGCAGAACCACAACACCCCGAAGTGGGTAGTTCCAAACCCTTGACGGTGGAGTTGGCGAAAACCACGTTCCGATCAATGGAAGTTCACTTCCATTCTGCGGAAATTCCAGAGCGTTCCCCCTTTCGCCACTCCCCGGAGCTCCCTATGGCTGCCGTGGATGACCGATCGACCGTGGACACCAACGGCGCTGCCAGTTCTGGTCTGTACACGTACGATCTCGCCCCGACGAAGAAGGAAGGGCGCTGCTGGGGCGCCTACAACGTCTTCACCCTCTGGGCCAACGATGTACACAGCCTCGGGAATTACGCATTCGCCAGGGATGCCCCGGCTCCGCCGAGTGCGCCGAAGACGGCAATGGCGCGGCGTCGCTCGACGGGGTCGGTGAAGGCGGTCGCGACAAGTGCGAGCGCAGAGGCGGCCAGCAGGGCGGCGAAGGCGCCCTGGACGGCGCGGGCCGCGAAGAGGGCCTGTGCGGTGGGCGCCACGCCGGCCGCGGCGGAGGCGACCGTGTAGGCGGTGACCACCCAGGGGCGGTCGCCGTCACTCATGTCCAGTTCGGTCTGCGAGGACGGCAGGGCCACGTTCACGATCGTGCCGTCCAGCAGGATCATCAGCTGGGCCAGGCCAAGAACGCACAGCGCCCACCAGCGCTTGGGGCGCCGGAGCGGGAGGCTGTGGAGCATTGTGGGACCAGGCATGACTTTCCTGTATGCCAAATGGACGCGCTGCGGCAACGCAGGTTCCTGTCCCAGCCCCGATGCGGGCGACATGGGCCCATGCACCGCAACGAATGGGATACGAAAATCTCCGGTGACCGGCCTGATCCCGAGGCCGGGGTGGCAGGCTGGGAGCTGGGAGTGGCTAGCACGCTTCGAACCAGTAGGGGGAACACATGCCGGAGTCGGAGTTTCCGCCCACGCGCGTGGCGGGCCGGGGTCGCGGTTGGTACCGAGGTGACTGTCACGTGCATTCGGTGCACTCGGACGGGAGCCTGACGCCGGAGCAACTCGCGGCCGGTGCCCGTGCGGCGGGCCTGGATTTCCTGGCGACCACCGAACACAACACCTCCGGGGCGCACGGTGCCTGGAACCGGCACGTCGGCGACGATCTCCTGGTGATCCTCGGCGAAGAGGTCACTACCCGGACCGGGCACTGGCTCGCGCTGGGTATCGGCCCCGGACAGGTGGTCGACTGGCAGTACGGTCTGCGGGACGATCGGGTCGGCCGCCATCTGGACGAGGTCCATCGAGCCGGTGGGCTGTGCGTGGCGGCCCATCCACACGCACCGTACGCCTCGGGCACGTTCATGTACCCGTACCAGGGCTTCGACGCGGTCGAGGTGTGGAACGGGCAGTGGAGCTCGGACGTGCCGTGGAATGCCGACAACGAGGCAGCCCTGGCCGAGTGGGGGCGCGGCCTGGCCGCGGACATCCACCAGGGACGATGGCGTCCGGCGATGGGCAACAGCGACACACATCTGGCGGACCAGATCGGGATCCCGCACACCGTCGTGCTGGCCGAGGAATTGGGCACCGAAGCGATCCTCGCCGGAATCCGGACCGGCCGGAGCTGGATCGCCGAATCGGCCGCTGTGGACCTGTCGTTCACGGTCTCGGCCGGTGACCGCAGCGCCGGAGTCGGTGAGCGGCTGAGGACGGGTGACGCACCGGCCGAAGTGAGGGTGGACGTACGCGGTGTGCCCTCGGGCACGGTCAGCTTTCACACCGAGCGGGGAAGGGCACACCACGCGTCGTTGCCCGGGTCGGGAACGGGCGCCGTGGAATGGTGCATCGGCACGGCCGAGTCGGCCTTCGTCCGTGTCGAGGTGCGCCATCCCGACGGGCGCATGGCGGCGCTCAGCAACCCGGTCGTCCTGATCTGAGGGAGCGGCGTTGTCCGGCAGATCGGCTGGAGGACGCGTCCTGTCCGGTCAGCCCGAGGCCGGCCGCACCGGTGGTGCGAGGTGCTGCCACAGGAAGGTGTGCACCAGGGCCTCGTTGTGGGCGGACTGTTCGTTGTCGCTGGCGCCCGCGTGGCCACCGCCGGTGTTCTCGTGGAAGAGGACCGGGTGACCGAGCTCGCGCAGCCGTGCGGCCGCCTTGCGGGCATGGCCGGGGTGGACGCGGTCGTCACGGGTGGAGGTGGTCAGCAGAACCGGCGGGTAGACCCGGTCCGCGGTGAACTGGTGGTAGGGGGAGATTGCATGGAGGTGGGGGCGATCGGCCTCGGTGTCCGGGTTGCCGTATTCGGCCGTCCAGGACGCGCCTGCGAGGAGCTTGTGGAAGCGGAGCATGTCCAGCAGCGGTACCTGCACGACGATCGCGCCGAACAGGTGCGGGTAGCGGCTGATCATCGCGCCCATGAGCAGGCCGCCGTTGCTTCCCCCCGTGGCGCCCAGCATGGCCGGGGTGGTGACGCCCCGCGCCACGAGGTCCTCGGCGACGGCCGCGAAGTCCTCGTAGGCTCGCGGCCGGTCCGCGCCGAGCGCGGCCTGGTGCCAGTCCGGTCCGTACTCACCGCCGCCCCGGATGTTCGCGATCACGTAGGTGCCGCCGCGCTCCAGCCACGCCCGGCCCGTCACGGCGTCGTAGGAGGGGGTGAGGGAGACCTCGAAGCCGCCGTAGCCGTAGAGCAGGGCGGGGCCGGGGCCGTCGGCGGAATGGGCGGGGCCGATCACGAAGTACGGCACCCGCGTTCCGTCCGGGGAGGTCGCGAAGTACTGCTCGACCGCCAGACCGGTCGTGTCGAAGCGGGCCGGAGCCTGCTTGAGGATCTCCGAGTCGGCGCCGATCCGCCCGTGGTGGAGGGTGGACGGCTGCAGGAACCCCGACACGTCCAGGAAGTACTCGTCGGAGACGTCCGGGTCCGTGTCCACGACCGTGACGGCGGACAGCGCCGGGACGTCCGCGAGCGGGCTGCGTGCCCATCCGCCTTCCGGAGTGGGAGCGAGGACCTCGATGCGGGTGCTGACGTCGTGCATCGTCTCCAGGATCAGATGGTGACGGGTCCAGTGGTGCCCGGACAGAGCCGTCCGCTCGTCCGGGGTGAACAGCACCTTTGCCGTGCGGTCGCCCGCGAGGAAGGCGTCGAAGTCGAACGCCAGCAGGGAGCCCGCCGGCTGTCCGAGCCAGTCGGACTTCAGGGTGACGATCAGATGCCGGCGATGGGCGTAGGCACTGGCGTCTTCGGGAACGTCGATCCTGACGAGCGTGTCGTCCGGGGTCAGCAGGAACATCTCGCTGCGGAAGAAGTCCAGCCACCGGGCGACGAAGTCCCGCTCGAAGCCGGGTGTGGTGTCGTGCCAGGCCCAGGCCGCCACATCTCCCGTCCCGGCCTCGAAGACCTGAGTGGCTTCCTCCAGCGGCGTGCCGCGCCGCCACTTGCGGACCGTGCGCGGATAGCCGGCCTCCGTCAGTGAGCCCGGCCCGAAGTCCGTTCCGATGAAGACGGTGTCGGTGTCGGTCCACCCGATCCGCGTCTTCGCCTCCGCCACCTGGAACCCGTCGTCGACGAAGGCCCGGGTGGCGAGGTCGTACTCACGGACCACGACGGCATCACCACCGTCGCGCGACAGACACACCAGCGCCCGGTCGTGATCGGGCCGGCGCACCCGCGCCCCCGCCCACACCCACCTCTCGTCCTCCGCCGCGGCGAGCGCGTCGACGTCGAGAAGGACCTCCCACTCAGGAGAATCCTTGCGGTACTGCTCCAGCGTCGTGCGCCGCCACACACCACGCGCGTGCCCGGCGTCCCGCCAGAAGTTGTAGAGGAACGCTCCGCGACGAACGGTGTAGGGGATACGGTCCGACGCGTCCAGCACCTCCCTGAGGCTCTCCTTCAGGGAGGCGAATGCGGCGTCGGCGGCCAGTGCCGCCGCCGTCTCGGCGTTCCGCTCGGCCACCCATTCGAGCGCGGCCCCGCCCTCGATGTCTTCCAGCCACAGGTACGGATCTTCATCAATCACACACCGCATTGTGCAGGCACAAAGGGCGCACCGAAACCACATCCGCCCGCACCACGCCCGGCACGAGGGTTCACAGCCAGCCGCGGCGGGCCGCGATCACACCGGCCTGGAAGCGATTGGCGGCGCCGAGGAGGTCGTGCAGGCGGCTGATGCGACGGCGCATGGTGCGGACGGACCAGCCGAGCTGACGGGCTATCGCCTCGTCCTTGAGGCCGCTGACCAGGAGGGTGAGAACGAGTCGGTCCTCCTCGCCGAGGGGGTCCTCCGCGGGGGCGTTGAGGGGCACGGCCTGCTTCCAGCACATCTCCCAGTAGCCGGTGAGGGCGTCCAGCAGGGTGGACGGGCGGATCACCGCGGCACGGACGTCGTCGAGGTCGAGGGAGAGCGGCATCAGGGCGAGCCTGCGGTCGGCGATGGCGAGTTTGATGCCGAGTCCGGGCAGGACACGGGCCTGTTCGCCGTGCCGGACCAGCTCGCGGATGTCGTCGAGGACGCCCGGCCATTCCAGGGCCTCGGGGGCGTAGACCGCGCGGTACCGTACGCCGCGGCCGAGCGCCGTCGCCTCCACCGGGTTGGAGGTGGTCAGGGCGTACGGCGGCCGGTCCAGGGTCATCACGTCCTCGTGGGCCTCCTGTTGAAGGCGGACGAACCAGCGGCCGAGTGCCTCGCTGCCGGTGGTGATCTCCACCTCGTCCTCGTCGGTCGCGCCGGTGCGCGCGGCGGCGAACAGCCGGGACAGTTCGCCGGCCGCCGAACGGACCCTCTCCAGCTCATTGCTCCTGGCCCGCACCAGGGCCTCGACGGCCGCCCCCGGCTCGATCGCGGCGTACCGGCGGCGGGCGCCCGCGAGCCGGCCGACCAGCCCGTGGTCGCGGAGCCGGTCCAGGGCCCTGGCTACGCGCTCGGCCGAGCAGCCGAGGTCCGCGGTGAGTTCGGCGGGCGCCGCCGTCCGCCGGGTCAGGACAGCGCGGTAGACGCTCTCGTCGAACGGATCGATGCCTGCCGCGGTGAGTTGCGACGTCTCGGGAGTCATGGACGGATCGTGGCCCAGTCGTGCCAGCGGCAGCAATGGGCCACGAAGATCAGTTGTGCGGCAAGTGTCCTCACCACTAGGACCTTTACGCATGGCAATGAAGTCACGAAGATCGCGTCATGCCGCTCTCGCCGCCGTTGTTCTCGCCGGCACGTTGGCGGCGACACCGGCCGCCGCCGGCGCGTCCGCCCCCGACCCGTCGCAACGAGTGCTCGTCGAACTGTCCGGGAACCCCGCGGTCACCGCCGCGCCCGGTGGATCGCTGCTGTCCGCCGAGGCCGCCCGCGGCGTCGGCGCCGCCCGCCGCGCGCTCGACGCCCGGCAGGAGACCTTCCTCGGCTCGGCGAGGCACGCCGGGCTGCACCCCTCGGCGACCCGCAAACTGGGCCTGCTCATCGATGCCGTGGCGATGACGGTGCCCGCGTCCGAGGTGGGGCGGCTGTCCTCGCTGCCGGGCGTCACCGCGGTCCGCCCCGACACCCGGGTGCTGACGAAGACGGACGCGAGCGTCCCGCTGATCGGCGCACCCGGCGTCTGGCAGCGCAAGGACCCCGCCGGAAGGCGCGTCACCGGCAGGGGGACCACCGTCGCGATCCTGGACAGCGGGGTGGACTACACCCACCCCGACCTGGGTGGCGGACTCGGCAAGGGCCACAAGGTCGTCGGCGGGCACGACTTCGTCAACGGCGACGAGGACCCGATGGACGACAACGGCCACGGCACCCACGTCGCCGGCATCGTCGCGGGCAGGGCCGCCGGGAAGGGCGGCGTCACCGGCGTGGCCCCCGGCGCGGATCTGCTGGCCTACAAGGTGATGGACGCCGACGGCGCCGGCTACACCTCGGACATCATCGCCGGGATCGAGGCGGCCTCCGATCCGGCCAACCCGCACCGCGCCGATGTCATCAACATGAGCCTCGGCGGCCCCGGCGACGGAACCGACCCGCTGGGCCGCGCCGCGACCGCGGCCGTACGAGCCGGTGTGGTCGTGGTGGCCGCGGCCGGCAACGACGGACCGGGAGCGGGGACGGTCAACAGCCCCGGCACGGCCGACGGTGTGGTCTCGGTCGGCGCGTCGACGAGCAATCTGCGGCTGCCCAGCGCCTATCTGGCGGGCCGGAAGCCCGAGTTGATCCAGAGTTACCGCGGGATCCTGTCCGCGAACCCGCCGGAGCGGCCCGTCACGGCGCCGCTCGTCGATGTCGGCGAGGGCACCGCCGAGGACTGGAAACGGGTCGGCGACGTACGCGGAAAGATCGTGCGGGCGCAGCTGCTCGTCGCCGCCGACGCCCGGTACCTGACGGCGAGCGCCGTGGAGTGGGCGCAGGAGGCGGAGAAGCGTGGCGCGATAGCCGTGCTGGCCGGGCTGCCCTCCAACGACGGCCCGGTGTTCGTCGCCGGAGCACCGGGAGAGGTCCGGCCGCCGGAGGTGAACCCCGAGCCGGGAGTCGCCCAGGCGCCGGCTTCGCCCGCGCGGATCGACGCCTCCGGCGACTCGCTGCGCATGGACCGCCTGGTGGTCATGGGCATCGACTCGACCCAGTACACGGAGTTGAGCGCCCGGCTCGCCGCCGGGAAGGTGTCGGTGACGCTGCGCGGCACCGACACCACCGACCGGATCGCCTCGTTCTCCTCACGCGGTCCCTCCCAGGACTTCGGTCTGAAGCCCGATCTGGTCGCACCGGGCGTGGAGATCCGCTCCACCGTGCCCAAGTCGCTGTACGGGCCCGGCCAGTACCGCATGTCGGGCACGTCGATGGCGGCCCCGCACGTCGCCGGTGCCGCGGCCCTGCTGCGCCAGCTGCACCCCGGCCGGACGCCCGCCGAGATCAAGGCCGAACTGATCGGCACCGCGAAGCCGCTGAGCGGCACCGGGCCCACGACGCAGGGCTCGGGCAGACTCGATGTGGCCGCGGCCGCCTCCGCCACGGTCAGCGCCTCACCGGCCTCGGTGTCGTTCGGGCTCGCCGATCTGTCCCGGCGTCACGTCGGCGGCACCGCGAAGGTGACGCTGCGGAACTCCGGCAAGCGCCCGGTCACGGCCTCGCTGCGGACCGACGGTCCGGCCACCGTCTCGCCGAAGCGGGTCACCGTACCGCCCGGGAGGAGCGCGACCGTCACAGTCTCGCTGCGCGTCGCCCGGCCCGCTGCCGACACCGCGATCAGCGGTCGTCTCACGGCGACTCCCGACCGGGGACCGGCGATCGGGGTGCCCTATCTGCTCGCCGTCCGGCACCTGGCCGTGCAGGCCGCGCCCGACCCGAGCGACGGCCACTCGACCGTGCACATCGCCGCGCCGACCCGGCTGGCCGCACCGCCGGTCGTCACCGTCACCCCGCCGCACGGCAAGGCCGTCCAGTACCTCTCCACCCTCGATCCGGCCAACGGCTACTACCGGGCCGAGGTGACCGGCGACGTGGCTGGTGCCTACCGGGTCTCGGTACGCGGCACCGCAGGCACCGGACAGCGGCTCACCGGCACCGGCGCCTTCGAGGTCACCCCGGTCGACAGCCGCGGGGACCGCTGGCAGCCGGTCGGCCCCAACAGCGAGGCCGGTGCCGTCGCCCTCTCGTCGAGCCGGCCGAAGCAGGCCGTCCTCACCCAGTACCAGAAGGCGGCTCCCTGGCTGACCACCGACAACGGCGCCTCCTGGCGCCAGTTGGGCCGGCTGCCGGTCGCGGACGGCACGGGTCCGCTCGTGGTGGACGCGAGGAATCCCGACCGCTGGTGGTACGCGGTGAACAGCGTCCACGACGGCAGTCGCCGGGGCGCCGTCCTGCGCACCGATGACAACGGCCGTACCTGGCGCACACTCGATGTCCCGGACACCCGCATCGCGGCGCTCGCCGCCGATGAACGGACCCGCACCCTGGTCGCGGTCACCTCGGACGCCCTGCTGGTCAGCACGGACGCGGGCGACCACTGGACGACGTATCCGACCGGTGTCACCGGCGCCATCACCGCCGCCGTCATCACCGGTGACACCCTCTACATGACGACGTATCACGGCGTCTGGGCCCGCTCCGGCATCGGCTCGGGCGACCCCGGCGACGCCCGCCTGCTGTTCACCTCGTCCGACGGGACCGTCGGCGGGGCGGCCGCCGACTCCTCGGTCGTGGCGGTGTACGTCACGGGCCGGGGCGTCGTCGGTTCCCATGACGGCGGGGAGACCTGGACCACCTTGCTGCCCATGACGGAGGGCGGCCTGCGCCTGACCGTCTCGGGTGACGACCTGTACCTGAGTACGCTGTCCGGCAGCGGCCGTCTCAGCCGCGACCACGGGCACACGTGGACCGAGGTCGCCGGGCCGTCGCGCGCGGCGGTCCCGGTGGACTACGACCGCTGGGCCGACGGTTCCGTCACCGTCTCCAGTGAGCAGGACGGTCTCTACCGGGGTGCCGCGGACGGCACCGGGTACCGGCGGATCGGCGTCCAGGGACTGACCGTCAACGATCTCGCGGTCAGCGACGGCCATCTGCTCGCCGCCACCGACAGCGCGGTCTTCCGGACCGCCCTTCCCGTCGCGAACCCGGAGTGGGGCCGGTCGGGCGGCGAGGGCAGGAGGGGCGTCGGCGTCCCGCAACTCGCCGTGTCGGCCAAGGATCCGAAGGTGATCTGGAAGGTCCGGCGCACCGCGTTCGGCGCGTTCACCGTCGAGCGCAGCGGGGACGGCGGTGCCACCTGGGAGAAGAGGGGCACTTCGGCGGAGGTGCCGACGGCGCTGCTGGTCCACCCCGCCGACCCGAACCGGGTGATGGTCGGCTTCCGGAGCCTTCTGGGCGAGGGGCTGTTCGCCACCAGCGACGGTGGCGCGACGTGGAAGAACCTCTACCACGACCGCGCCTTCGGCACCATCGTGGGCGATCCGGCAAATCCGCTGCGCCTGTGGCTCGGCAACACCGACGGTCTCTACCGTTCGGACGACGGCGGGGTGACCGTCAGCAAGGTCGCCGACGGCCCGGTGACCGCGATCGACCTCGACGGCCGGCGTCTCGTCATCGGCGGCGAGAGCGTCCGCGTCAGTACCGACGGCGGCCGGACCTTCCGCACCGCGGACACCGGTGCTCTCGCGATCCATGTCTCCGACCTGCTCCGGGTGAAGGACACGTTGTACGCGGCCACCACCAGCTCCGGGGACAGCGGCCTGCTGCAAGGCGGCCGCGGCGTACTGCGCAGCACCGACCGCGGTCTGAGCTGGCACAACATCTCCACCGGCCTGCAGAACACCGACACCACCAAACTGGCCGCGAGTCCGGACGGCCGCACGCTCTACGTCGGCACCATCGACGGCGGCGTGCACCGTCTCGACCTGCGCCACTGATCATCGCGTACGCGGGGCGCCCGGACGGAATCCCCGTCGGGGCGCCCCGCGGTCGCTTCGGCGCCTTCCGGCCGTGGCGGCGCTCGCCAGGCCGGGCAGAACCAGTGATCAAGGAGCGGGTCAGTGCGGATGGAACGACATCCCGGCCCTGACCCGCCACGCCCGCCGCACAGGATGGAACATCCGAGTCGAGTCCCCCGGTCTGCCACGACGTCTGCTCCTTGCGGCCGGGCCCTTCCCGACGTGCCTGACGGACTCCGCTCCTCAGCTGCCGATGCTCCCCGAGCCCGGACCCAGGATCGCCGGGGTGCGACGCTTCCGGAAACGCCGCTCGAAAGCGGCGATGAACACCGACGGCGCTGTCGAGGAGGAGGACTGCTCCAGTACGCCGTCGCCGTCGACGTAGAAGAGGGCACGGCCGATCGCCATTTCGCCGCGGGGCGCGGGCACGTAGACCATCCGGCCGGTGCTGAACCGGTCGGCCACAACGGGCTGGAAGCCGGCCCCGTCCATCCGCCGCGTTCGATCACCTGGGGGCTGTCCCGTAATCCCTGGCGTCGCACGCCCGCCAGGGACTACGGGACAGCCCCCAGCCGGGGCCCGGCTACCGCTTCCGGCTGCGAAGGAGCATCGTGGAAGTCAGACCTCAGGAGGCAGGCATGTCCGGTTTCCCCCTGCGGGACAGCATGGCCGTGGCCGCTGCCCTGGTCTGCCCGCCCGCCGTCGCCGGGCTGCTGGTGCCCTTCCGTACGGACCTCACCAGCACCAACACGGCACTGATCCTCGTCGTGGTCGTCGTGGCGGTCGCCGCCATCGGAAACCGGGTGGCAGGCGCGCTCGCCGCGCTTTCGGCCGCCGTCTGGTTCGACTTCTTCCTCACCGTGCCGTACGAGCGTTTCACCATCGACAAAGGCGACGACATCCAGACGGCCGTACTGCTCCTGGTGGTCGGCCTGGTCGTCTCGCAGCTGGCGGCGCGGGCCCGACGGCTGCGGGTGGTCGCCATCACCGACGCGGGTCACCTGGCCACGATCCACGACACCGCTCAGCTGGCGCAGTCCACGAGTTCCCCCGACGCGGTGGTCGACCATGTCCGGGGCGAGCTGACCCGGCTGCTCGGGCTGAAGGGCTGCCGGTTCGAGTACGGAACGCTCCTGGGGCACCCGCCGCGGCTGGAACAGGACGGCGACGTGGTCGTCGGGCGGCGCACGTGGGACATGGCACGGAGGGGCTGGCCGCAGGAGGAGATCGAGCTGCGCGCGACCGGCAACGGCCACTACTACGGCAGGTTCATGCTCACGCCGACGCCCGGCGCGGAACCCGCCTCGTTGCAGGCGAGACTGGTGGCGGTGACCCTGGCCGACCAGGCGGGGGCGGCCATGGCGACGACCGGCCCGAAGGAACACGGCTGACGGGGCGCGGCGCGTTCGGGTCCGCGGCCTGCCGCGAGATCCGGACGGCATCGCGAGGACTTCGCCGTCGGGGGGAAAAGGACAGCCGGCACGGGGACGGGCGGCGTCGCGGGCCCAGGTGCCATCGGCTCGGAGGGCCCGCGTGCCATCGGCTCAGAGACCGATGTCGCGGCCATTGATGTCGGCGAGGGATTCGCGGCGGACCAGCAGCCGCGCGCGGCCGTCCGCGACGGCGACGACCGGCGGGCGGCCGACCGCGTTGTAACTGGATGCCATGGACAGGTGGTAGGCGCCCGCGACCGGGACGGCCACCAGGTCCCCGGGGCGGATGTCGCCGGGCATGGTCGCATCGGCGGCGAGGACATCGCCCGCCTCGCAATGCCGGCCGACGACGGTCGCCGTGCAGGGCCCGGCCGTCGAGCGCCGGCCGATGAGCCGGGGTGCGTAACGTACGCCGTACAGGGCGGGCCTCGGGTTGTCGCTCATTCCGCCGTCCACGGCCACGAAGATCCGGTCGCCGGTCCGTTTCACCGCGAGCACCCGGTAGAGGGCCACGCCCGCGGGCCCGACCAGCGCACGGCCGGGCTCGATGGTGAGCCGGGGTACGGGGAGGCCGGCCGCGGTGCAGCTCGTGGCCAGTTCCCGGCGGATGCGGGCGCCGAGGGACGGTATGTCGAGCGAGGTCTCGCCCGGCCGGTAGGCGACCGCGTGCCCGCCGCCGAGGTCCAGCTCCGGCAGGACGATTCCGTGCTGGTGGCGGATCTGGGCGAGCAGCCCGACGACCCGTCGCAGCGCGGTCAGGTAGGGCTTGACCGTGGTGATCTGCGAACCGATGTGGCAGTGCAGTCCGACGAGTTCCAGCCGTGGCTGGTCGAGGATCCGCGCGACGGCGTGCTGGGCGCTCCCGTCGGTGATCGACAGCCCGAACTTCTGGTCGTCCGTGCCGGTGCGGATCGCGGCGTGACTGCCCGCGCTCACACCCGGAACCACCCGTACCAGCACCTTCTGGCGGGCGCCGTCCGGGACGAGCGCGGAGAGCCGGGCGATCTCCCACGCGCTGTCGATGACGATCCGCCCGACCCCCAGGCGCAGCGCGGCGTCCAGGTCGTGCGGACTCTTGGCGTTGCCGTGCAGCACGATGCGCTCGGGCGGGAAGCCGGTCGTCACGGCGAATTCCAGCTCGCCCGCGGAGCAGACGTCCAGGCCGAGGCCCTCCTCCTGCACCCAGCGCAGGAGGGCACGGCAGAGGAATGCCTTTGCCGCGTAGACGACGTCGGTGTCCGGGAAGGACCGCAGATAGGTGCGGCAGCGTTCGCGCACCTCGCTCTCGTCCAGGAGATAGACCGGGGTGCCGAACCGCTCGGCCGCCTCCACGAGGGAGACGCCTGCCACCGCGACGTCGTCGCGGGAGGTGAGCCGCGCCGAAGCGGGCCAGACGGACAGGCCTGCCGCGTTGCCCGGCTGCCCGGAGGCCGCGTGCGGCACGGTCGGCACGGGCCTCGGAGCCGAGGGTCCGGGAAGTGTTGTGGTCATGGTGTTCCCCCAGCCGATCAAGAGGTTGATGCAGGAGACAACGACTGTGTTCCGGCCGTGCGGACCACATCGACCGCTCGCAGATTCCGGACCGGCCGGCACTCGCGCTGTGGCGCGGGGGCCGTGCGGCGGGTGAGCCGCGCACAGGAGGCGGCACCGGGACCCGGGACAGCGAGCAGCGGGTCGACGACAAGATCGACGACCCCCAACGGCGCGACGAGGGCGCGTACCGCCGGCTCGGAGAGCCGGATCCAGGTCTGTCGCTGGCCGAGGGTGCGGAGCAGCTGCCGCTCGTGGGTGAAGGCGACGGCGGTACGCGCACCGAGAGGCGTACGGAAGAGGCGGACGCAGTGGCCCGCGGGCCCCGACCGGACCGGAACGAACAGTCCTCCGGTCCGGTTCCGTTGAAGGGGGTCGGGGTCCTCGGCACACTGGTTGTCGTTCATGGCACTCCTCATGGAGACGGGTACATCACCCCGGACTAAGCCGGGGCACACCAGTGACGCTATGCCCGCTCCTACCGGGCCGAACATCTCCGTTAGCGGCCCCTTGACCCCGCACACCCGACCCTTGACGCGCGATTGACGACGGCATCGTCGTCCAGCCCCGCCGAACGCCGCCGGGTCCCGAAATCGCATTGCGGCGAGCCGACCGGCCAGTGTGACTTCCCGTGTTCATTTGGGTACTTTGAGTCAATGATCGGTGCGGCATCGTCCTCCCCGGCGTATCGCCGCATGTGGGACGGCGGCGTGCTCCTCCTACTGCTCTGGCTGGTCTTCCACCTGCTGGGCTGCGCACACAGCCATGGCACGGCGTTCGACACCCATCACGGCCCGACGAACGCGGTTGCCGCGGCCGCCGCTCCTGCGGCGACACCGCCCGGTCCGGCCACGGCGTCGTCTCCCGATCCGGCACCGTGCTGCCCCGAGACGGATCACACGGCGGACTGGATCCGCATCGACGCCCCACCCCCTCCCGCCCCGGGCTGGGCGCTCCCGGTGGAGGTCCGGCCCTGGGCGCCCGCCGTCGCCCTGCCGGGCGACGGGACGGCTCGGGCACCCGATCACGGCCTCCTCGGCGGGCGGTGCATGCTCACGGCCCTGTGCGTGGCGCGGACCTGACCCGGCCCGCACAGCCGCCCACCCGCTTCACACCCGTCCGGCCCGTGCCGGACCGGATCGGGCCGCTGTGTGTCCGCTCCCTGATCCCCCGATGCCCCGACGGCCGCTGCCGGCCCGGGGCGAGGAGCCGTGACATCTTCATGAACATCCCCTCGTACGCCCCTGCCCCGACGTCTGCCCGTGGACCTTCCGATCTGGTGGGCCGCACGCCGGTGCTGTGGATCGGTGAGCCCTTCGCCGACGCCGGCCGTGGTTTCTGGGCCAAGCTCGAAGGCGCCAACCCGGGCGGCATCAAGGACCGCCCCGGCCTGCACATGGTGGCCCGCGCCCGGGAGCGCGGCGATCTGGTCCACGGTGCACCGGTCATCGAATCCTCCAGCGGCACCCTGGGACTGGGCCTGGCCCTGGCCGGGATCGCGTTCGGACATCCGGTCACCGTGGTCTCCGACCCCGGACTCGAACCGGGAATCCGCCGGGCGCTGGTCGCGTACGGCGCCCGCGTCGAGACCGTCACCACCGCGCACCCGGTGGGCGGCTGGCAGCAGGCCCGGCGCGAGAAGGTGGCCGAACTGCTTTCCGGAACCCCCGGAGCGTGGTGCCCCGACCAGTACAACAACCCCGACAACGTGGCGGCCTACGCCCCGTTGGCCGCCGAACTCATCGCGCAACTGGGCCGCGTCGACGTCCTGGTCGCTTCCGTCGGAACCGGCGGCCACTCCGCGGGGGTCTCGGCCGCGCTGCGCCGGACGTTCCCCGACCTGGCGCTGATCGGCGTGGACTCGACCCGTTCGACGATCTTCGGGCAGCCGGCCGGACCGCGGCTGATGCGCGGGCTGGGTTCCAGCATCCACCCGGGCAATGTCGCCTACCCGGCGTTCACCGAGGTCCACTGGGTGGCCCCGGCCGAAGCGGTCCACTCCTGCCGGTCGCTGGCCCGCCACCACTACGCCTCGGGCGGCTGGAGCGTCGGCGCGGTGGCGATGGTCGCCGGATGGGCCGCCCGCACCTGCCCCGCCGGAACAAGGATCGCCGCGATCTTTCCGGACGGACCCCATCGCTATCTCGACACCATCTACAACGACGGCTGGTGCCGGGGCCACAACCTCCTGGACCCCCCGGTGCCGCTGCCGGACGAGCCCGACGAGATCACCGAACCGGGCGAGCGCACCGTGACGTCCTGGACGCGTTGCCGAACGATCACCGGCCCGGCCGTCGTCCCTGCCGTACTTGCGGGTGCCCGGTGAGGCGGCTGCGCGCCCAGGTGCGCTCCTTCGAGCCCGGCCTCCGGCTGCTGATGGTCAACCAGTTCGGCATCAACCTCGGCTTCTACATGCTCATGCCCTATCTCGCCGACCACCTCGCCCACGGCCTCGGCCTGGCCGCGTGGGCGGTCGGTCTCGTCCTGGGCGTACGCAACTTCTCCCAGCAGGGCATGTTCTGGCTCGGCGGGACCCTCGCCGACCGGATCGGCTACAAGCCCATGATCCTGACCGGCTGCGCTCTGCGGACCGGAGCGTTCGCGCTGCTGGCCCTCGCCGACACCGTGCCCGCACTGATCATCGCCTCCGCCGCGACCGGATTCGCCGGCGCCCTGTTCAACCCCGCCGTCCGCGCCTACCTCGCCCAGGGTGCCGGAGAGCGCCGGGTGGAGGCGTTCGCCGCCTTCAACGTCTTCTATCAGGCGGGCATCCTGCTCGGCCCGCTCGCCGGGCTCGCCCTGCTCACCCTCGACTTCCGGGTGGTGTGCGCCGCGTCCGCGACCGTGTTCGGGGTCCTGGCCGTCGTCCAGGCCCGTGCCCTGCCGGCCCGGCGTCCGGCACCGGACGCGGAGCGTACGAGTGGGTGGCGGGGCATCGCGACGGACTGGCGGACGATTCTTCGCAACCGGCCCTTCGTCCTGTTCTCGGCCGCGATGGCCGGCTCGTACCTGCTGGCCTTCCAGGCCTACCTCGCCCTGCCCCTGCAGGCCCGCACCCTGCTGGGCGACGGCAGCGGCACCGCGATGGGTGTGGTCTTCGCCGTCTCCGCCGCGGTCGCGGTCGCCGGTCAGCTCCGGCTGACCGACTGGGCCAGGAAACACCTGGCCCCGCCGAAAGCCATCGCGCTCGGCCTGGCCGTCATGGGCGCCGCGTTCCTGCCCCTGCTGCCCGGCCCGCACCACCGCGGCCACGGACTGACCGCCGTACTCGGGCTCGGGGGCCTGGTGGCGTGCGCGGCGCTGTTGGCCGCGGGGGCCGCGCTGCTGTACCCGTTCGAGATGGACACGCTGGTCCGTCTCTCGGGACAGCGTCTGGTGGCCACCTACTACGGCGCCTACAGCACCGTGGCCGGCGTCGCCGTCGCCCTCGGGAACCTCGCCGTGGGAGCCCTGTTCGACCTGGCCGCCCGTACCCATGCCCCCTGGCTGCCGTGGACGGCGCTGTCCGTGCTCGGCCTCGCCTGTGCCGCCGCCCTGACCGGCCTGCGCCGCACCGGGCACCTGCACCTCGCTCCCGCCGCGGCACCGGCCCAGGCGCCGACCACGGCGTGAGAGCGCAGGGACCGCCGGCCTCGCACCCGTTCCGTGCGAGGTCACCGCCGCCCCGGGAGACGGTCGGCGGTACCGGCTCCGTCGCGCCTACGCCCCGTACTGTGCTCGCACGGCCAGTGCGATCAGGTCGTGGATCAGGAATTCTCCGGGCGCGCGGTTCTCCTTCAGACGGGCGAGGTCGAGGCCGACATCTTCGTCGCCTGGGCCAATACACCCGGAGATGTCGAACACTCCCTCAAGGACGCGCTGTTCAAGCGCTGGAAGCCGATCGCCGCCAAGCGCTACGCCTTCGTCCGGGACGAGGCCATGGGCATGGCCACCAGCGGCCCCTCCGTGCTCTCCATTCCCTGGGCGATCGAACGCTACGTACCGATGCTCGCCGACGCCGTCGCGGGCAGGGGCAACACCGGCGCGGACTCCTGACCGTCGGCCGCCGCTCCGCAGGTGACGCCATTCTCAAGGACAACCATGAAAACCCCTCACCCCCGGGTGACCCCGCCACCGGTGCAGAGCGTGATGCGCCGGGCCCCCGCCTCGGCGCGGGCCCGGCCCGGCGCGACCGGTCCCGCTTGCTGATCCTTCTGACCGCCGCCGCGCTGCTGCTCGTCGTGGCCGTCCTCAGCGTCATGGTCGGCGCCCGTTCCATCGCGCCCGGCACGGTCTGGGACGCGCTGTTCCACTTCAACGACTCCGATGAGCATGCGATGGTGCGCGAGTTGCGGGTGCCGCGCACCGTGATCGGCCTCGTCGTCGGCGCGGCCCTCGGCCTCAGCGGCGCGCTGATCAAGGCGTTCACCCGTAACCCCCTGGCCGATTCCGGCATTCTCGGCGTCAACGCGGGCGCGAGCCTCGCTGTGACCTTCGCCGTCGCCGTACTCGGGTTCACCGCCGCGAGCCAGTTCATCTGGTTCGCGCCGGCCGGCGCCTTCGGCCCGAGGCAACGGCACCAGCCGCCCGGCCGAGCTCGTGAGCGCCGCGATCCCGCCCGGGACGGATCTGACGGGCGGATACGTATGGGTCGCCGGACGGACCAACGCCCTTCGCTCCGTGCGCCGTTACCTTCGCAAGGACCTGAAGCTCCCCGTGAAACGCTTCAAGGTCGTCGGCTACTGGGTGCCGGATGCCGAGACCTGGACCGAACGGTACGAAGCGCTGCCCGCCGCGGTGCGTTCCGAGCTGGACGCCCTCCGGGACGACCCGGTCGACGAGGCCGAGGACCTCACCATCCGGTACGAGTCCCGCCTCAGCGACTTCGGCCTCTGAAAACCCGGCGTCACCGACCGGTCAACGCACCCGCCCTCGTGGTTTCAGCGCCACGGGCGGCAGTTCGGGGGCCGGCAGCCGGTCGCCGTCGTAGCCGTGGACCTCGCCGAAGCGGGATCCGCCCATCCACCCCCTCCGCGCCTCCTCGATCTCCTCGTGGGACCGTCCGACGAAGTTCCACCACATGACGATCTCCTCCTCGAACGGCTCGCCGCCGAGGAGCATGAGGCCCGCGTCGGTGTCCCCGCGCAGGGGGAGTTCGGTACGGCCGCAGCCGAGGTAGAGCATCGAACCGGGAAGCACGGGCACGCCGTCGACCTCGGCCTGACCGGACATGGTGAGCACCGCGTACTCGAAGTCCGGGTCGAGCGGCAGCCTGGCCTCGGCACCGGCGGTCAGGGCGATGTCGGCGCCGACGATCGGGGTGTACGCGGTGCCGGGCGAGGTGGCGCCGTCGAGCTCGCCCAGGATCAGGGTGGCGGTGAGACCCGGGGCCGAGACGGCCGGCAGGTCGGTGTGGTGCTGGAAGTGGGGCTCGACGTGGCGGTGGGCCTCGGGCAGCGCGACCCAGAGCTGGGCGCCGTGCAGAAACCTCGCGTGGGACTTCGGGCTCTCCTCGGAGTGGCTGATGGCCCGGCCGGAGGTCATCAGGCCCAGTTCGCGCGGACGGATCGTACGGAGACTGCCGAGGCTGTCCCGGTGCAGGACCTCGCCGTCGTGCAGCCAGCTGACCGTCTGCAGACCCATGTGAGGGTGGGGCGGCACCTGCATCCCGGGTTCGCCCGCGATGTCGTCGGGGCCGTAATGATCGACGAAGGCCCAGGCACCGACCATCCGGCGGCCCAGGTTGGGCAGCAATCTGCGGACCTCGGTGGACTCGCCCAGCCGGACACGGCGGGGGGTGAGGAGTTCGCGTACGGGCTCGGCGACGACGAAGCCACGTCCCCCGCAGACGGAGAGTGCGGCCTGGCGATCGAGATTGCTCATGGCGCTCAACCTATTCCTGTGCGGGGCCGGGGATGACGGTACCCACGCCGACACTTTAGTGGAATATTCAACCACCATGCCGTGTTGCGGCCATTGCGGGGTGACCGGGCGGGAGCCGGGTCAGTGGCTGGACGGAGCCGGGCGCGATCCGGGGACGGTCCATGACGGAGGAGATCAAGTGAGCGACACCTACTACGAGTTCGGCACGGCTGCCGACCGCTGGAACCGTGCGCAGATGTTCTTCGAGGCGAAGGAGTACATGACCGCGGCCCGGATCCTGGAAGGGCTGGTCGAGGAGGTCCCGGAGCAGGTGTCGCCGCGTCTGCTGCTGGCCCGGACCTACTACCACTCGGCACGGCTCGGCAGGGCCGAGGCGGAGCTGCGGGCGGTGCTGGAGCGCGACCCGGTGGAGCACTACGCGCGGCTGATGCTCGGCCGCACGCTTGAGCGCCAGGGTCGGAGCGCGGAGGCGGCCGGTCATCTGCGGATGGCGGCGGTGTTCTCCGGAGACTTCGACTTCGACTCCGGTTCAGGCGGGACGAGCTCCCCGGAGCCTTCCACCGGGTGAGCCCGGGAAGGTCCCGACGGGGTCGCGCCCGACGCCTCCGGCCGGTGAGATCCCGGCCGGAGCATTCAAATTCGGATGCCGGCCGCCCGTCCCGCGTGATACCTCACTCGCTCATGACCGACCTAGAGACCCCACGCCTCCTGCTCCACCCGATGAACGCCTCCGACGCCTTGCATGTGAGGGCGGGCACACCGGGGGACGGGGCGCACTGGGCGCCCGGCTACCCCTCCCCCGGCGAGAGGGCCGCGGCCGAGCGCTTTCTCGACACCTGCGCGAGCACCGGTGATCCCAGCCCCTTCGGTTCGTACGAGATACGCCGCCGCGAGGACGGCCAGGTGATCGGCGGGATGGGGTTCCACGGCGCGCCCGACGAGAACGGGAACGTCACGATCGGTTATGGCCTCGTCCCCTCGGCCCGGGGGATGGGCTACGCCTCCGAGGCCTTGCGCGCCCTGCTCCGGTTCGCCCGCGAGCAGGGTGTGAGCCGTGTGCACGGTGACGCCGACCTGGACAACATCGCGTCGCAGCGCGTCATGGAGGCCGTCGGTATGCGCCTGGTGAAGGAGGACGGGACATTGAAGTACTACCGGATCGACTGGGGCCCGCGGGCCGAGGAGTGAGCCGGAGGCCGCCGGGCCCGCGGTGACGGGTCCGGCCGTCGGCCCGGCCCGTGCACGGCGGACGACGGAACCCCGCCGGGAGCTCCCGGCGGGGTTCCGGTCGACGGCCTGCCCGCGTATGCCGTGTGCGGTGCCGGTCAGCCGGCCGCAGTGGCCGCCCGGTTCGCGCCGCTGTTCGCGGCCGTGGCGGTGCCGGCTCCCGGTACGAGAAGCCGGTCCGTCAGATAGCCGAAGAAGAGGCCGAAGGCCGCCCAGAGGGTGGCCTGCACGGCGAGGGTGCTCAGACGGAACTCCCACAGCAGGGCGGCCGGGAAGTCCTTGCCGACTTCGTTGTACGAGGGCAGGAACACATAGGCGAGCCCGATCACCAGGACGTAGGCGGCGGATGCCGCGATCGTCGCGTTCCAGTTGCCCAGACGGGGAGCCAGCCGTCTGCCGAGGATGACCGCGGCGACGGCCAGCAGCACACTGAGGGCGACCATCAGGAAGAACAGGGCGGTACGTCTGCCGATGGTGTCGGGATTGCCGACGGCCGGCGGGTTGGCCGGGTACTTCAGGAACGGCACGACGTACACCGTCAGCAGGGCCGCACCCGCGATCAGCGCGGCCGTGGCCCGGGGGCCGAATCTGCCGATCCGGCCGAGGGCGTAGCAGAAGACGAGGGCGGCGATGCCGCCGATCGCCACACCGAAGACGAGCACACCGGTGGCGAGGCCGGCGGTGGACTGCATGGTGCGGCTGACCAGTTCCTCGCCGCCGTCGTGGTGATGGCTGTGCGACTCCTCCAGCGCGATGGCCGCGTCCACGCGCGACTCACCGAGGAAGTAGGCGACGAGCAGAGCAAGCGCACCCGCGGCAAGGCCGGCCAGCATGCCGCGGACGAGCAGGGCTCTGACAGATATGGAGTTCATGAGGGTTCCCCTGGATCGAACGGTACGTCAGTGGCAGGGGAAACCGAGGAGGTGGCGGCCGTCGTGGACCCACTCGTGGACACCTTCGCCGGAGATGACCGCGGTGGCGCCCTGTTCGGCGCCGACGAAGTACAGCAGTACGAGCATGAGGATGCCGAAGAAGACCGCCCAGGGGGCAATGGCCTTCAGGGAGATGGGGGTGATCGCCGGTACGGCGGTGGCGGGGGCAGCAGTCTGTGCCATGGCAGAACCTCCTGAGGGAACACGCGTCCCGATCGTGGTGCCTGAGACGTGGGTGCTGGGTCTGACTTCCCGCGCAGGTACGGGTTCACAGTGGCGCGACCGTGCCGGATTCTCACCGGACTTCCGTCACACCTACGTCATGTTCGCCGTGACCATACCGCTTGGGGACAGGCACCGCCATGGTGCCGGTGACCGGGCAGGATCGCCCTGGTGCCATGGTGGGCACAGCGGGGCCGGAGTTCAGGGAGTCGAGCGGGTCATGACGGTACAGGTGATGTTGATCTCACCGGCGCTCAACGCAGCGCTGCGCGAGGCCCGTTTCGACGGCGACGCGCCGCTCGACGCGGCGGGGGCCCGCCGGGCCAGGGCCGCCGCGGCAGCGGTGCCCGCCGCCGACCGGCAGCTGCGCGGGCCGTCCGAGCGGTGCGCCGGGACCGCCGACGCGCTGGGGCTGCGCGCCGGGCCCGAACCGGCCGTCCGCGGCTGGGACATGGGCCGCTGGAGCGGCCGACGGCTGGCGGCGGTCGGCGCCGAGGAGCCGGAGGCGGTGTCGGCGTGGCTCACCGACCCCTCGGCGGCTCCCCATGGCGGCGAGTCCCTGCTGGAGCTCTGTTCCCGGGCCGGGCGCTGGCTGGAGACGCTGGAGTCCGCCGGGGGCGAGGCGGGCCTCCGCGTGCTGGGCGTCGTCGAGCCGGCGGTGGTGCGGGCGGTGATCGTCGGGGCGCTCGCCCTGCCGCCTGAGGCGTTCTGGCGGCTGGACGTCGCCCCGCTGACCCTGACCGGGCTCAGCGGCCGGTCCGGCCGGTGGAACCTGCGGTGCGGACAGCCGCTCTCCCCCGCACCGGCCGACTGATCCCGTCGCTGAATGCAAGAAGTGTGGTCCATACCAAGCCCTTGACACCGTGTTGCTTCACTTCTTAAATCGCATACAGAACCAAGACCTCTCCCTGCTCCCCCACAAAGTGTGTTTGTCATATGCATGGCAACCACTCGACCACTCTGTTCCGCACGGGAAGGACCCCCATGACCTCCCCCCGCCCACCCCGCCGACTGCTTCTGTCCGCGCTCTGCGCGCTCTCCGCACTCGCCCTCGTCCCGGCCTCTTCCGGTCTCGCGGCCGGAGTGCCCGCGCCCGGACCGCGGGCCGCGGCAGCGGCGTTCACCGATGACTTCGACGGCCCCGCGGGCTCCGCCGTGGACGGCGCCAAGTGGCAGATCGAGACCGGCGACAACGTCAACAACCATGAACGGCAGTACTACACGGCCGGGAACAGCAACGCGGCGCTCGACGGCCAGGGCCATCTGGTCATCACGGCGCGCCGCGAGAATCCGAACAACTACCGGTGCTGGTACGGGACCTGCGAGTACACCTCGGCACGGCTGAACACCGCCGGCAGGTTCACCCGGACGTACGGACACGTCGAGGCGAGGATGAAGGTGCCGCGGGGTCAGGGCATGTGGCCGGCCTTCTGGATGCTGGGCGACGACATAGGCCAGGTCGGCTGGCCGAACTCGGGCGAGATCGACGTCATGGAGAACGTCGGCTTCGAACCGTCCACGGTCCACGGCACCTTGCACGGTCCGGGCTACTCCGGCTCCGGTGGCATCGGCGCCGCCTACACCCTGCCCGGCGGCCAGGCGTTCGCCGACGACTTCCACACCTTCGCCGTCGACTGGGCGCCCGGCTCGGTGACCTGGTCGGTGGACGGAAACGTCTTCCAGCGCCGTACGCCCGCCGACCTCGGGGGCAACAACTGGGTGTTCGACAAGCCCTTCTTCCTGATCCTCAACCTCGCGGTCGGCGGCTACTGGCCCGGCGACCCGGACGGCAGCACCTCCTTCCCGCAGCAACTCGTCGTCGACCATGTGCGGGTCACCACCAGCGACCTCCGGCCGCCCGCCTGACCGTTCGGCCCGACCGCCGGGCCCGACCGTGCGGCCCGGCCGTGCGGTCGGCCCCGGCCCGCCGGCCCTGCCGGTGAGTCCTGGTCACAGCATCCGCAACGACTGGTTGCGACCGCCCCGCCCGCCGAGGATGGCGATCGACTCGGGGAGGTGGCGGGAATGCCGGCGAAACGTGTCGTGGCCGGGGACGATCCCGTGCTGCGATTTCGCGGAGCGGTGTCGTTGCAGTACGGACCGGGCTGGGTCGCGCCCTGGCGGGTGCCCCACCGGGAGGCGGAACTGCATCTGCCGGAGGGCGGGATCGGGCGGGCCGCGATGCCCGCCGGTGTCCGCGTCGCGCTGCGGACCGACAGCCGGGAGATCGGCTGCCGCTACCGGGCCGACCCCGCACCGCGGCTCGCCGGGCCGCAGGAACAGCCCCGTCTCGACGTGGTGCGGGACGGCCGGATCACCGACACCGTGGAGCTCCGGTGCGACGGGAAGGACGCCGAGTTCCTGGTGTCCGGGCTGCCGGGGCGGATGACCACCGTCGAGCTCTGGCTCCCGGCGTACCACCAGTTCCGACTGCGGGAGCTCGTCGTCGACCGGGCGGCGAGCGTCGCGTACGACGACCGCGAGCGCCCGCGCTGGGTCCACTACGGCAGCTCCATATCGCAGGGCCGGGGCGCCCGTTCACCCGCCAGGGCCTGGCCCGCGCTGGTGGCCGGGCGTGCCGGGCTCGATCTGACGTCCATCGCGCTCGGCGCGGCGTGCTGCCTCCAGCCGATGACGGCCCGGCTCATGCGCGATCTGCCCGCCGAACTGCTCACGGCGTGCGTCGGCATCAACATCCAGGCGCTCGGGAGCCACAGCCCGGCTGCCTTCACCTCGGCCCTCGTCGGATTCGTGACCACTGTCCGCGAGCGGCATCCGACGACGCCGTTCGCCCTGATGTCGACGATCATCGCGCCGGACCGTGAGACGGTCGCCGGGCCCTCCGGCCTGACCGTTCGGGACTGCCGGGCACGCACCCGCGAGGCCGTCGAACTCCTGCGCCGGCACGGTGACATCGATCTCCACTACATCGACGGGCTCGATGTGTTCGGCCCGCGCGAGGCCGGACTGCTGCTGGAGCCCGAGGGCCTGGACCGGCTGCATCCGGGGCCCGCCGGACACCCCGTCCTCGCCGAACGGTTCCTGGCGGCGCTGCGCCGCAGCCTGTGTGTGCCAGTACCAGCATGATTCGGGATCTGGCTGCCCGGCGCGCGCAGCGGAACGATCGCCTCGTCAGCCGCCGTCCGGCGAGAGGAATGCCGTGCCCGAGACCACCCCACCCGTCGCCGACGAGGCACCGCCCGCCCAGTCGCCACCCGCCCGGGTGCCGTGGGCGACGTACACGGGTGTGTATCTGCTGTTGTTCCTGATCGGCACCGAGACCTTCCTGGTCTCGCCGCTGCTGCCGACCATCGCCGGTTCGGTCGGGGTCTCCGTGGCCGCCGCGGCGAGCACGGTCACCGCGTACACCCTGGTGTACGCCCTGACCGCACCGTTCCTCGGGGCGGTGTCGGACCGTTTCGGCCGACGTCCGACCATTCTCGTGGGAACACTGTTGTTCCTGCTGGGCAACGCCCTCGCGGCGGTGGCCGGGAATCTGACGGTCCTCGTCGTCGCCCGTGTCCTCGGAGCCCTGGGCGCGGCGCTGGCCGGGCCGTCGATCTGGGCCCACATCGCGGAGACGGCACCGGCCCCGGTCCGCGGCCGGGCCGTCGGGCTCGGGATGGCGCTCTTCTCCGCCGGTCAGGTCCTGGGCGTTCCGGCCGGCAGCTTCCTGGCCGGCTGGGGCGGCTGGCGGGCTTCGTTCTGGGCGCTCACCGCACTGACCGCGGCTTCGGCGCCCCTGCTGCTCGCCCAGATCAAGGACCGGCCGGACAAGGGGGACGAGGCGGTGCCGCTGCGGTTCACCGCGGTGTTCTCGGTCTGGCGCGACGGCGTGCTGCGGCACATCCTGATCGTCGTCTTCCTGCTCCAGGCCGCGAACCTCGGGGCGTACACCTTCCTCGGCTCGGCGCTCCACGACCGGTTCGGTCTCTCCGTCGACGAACTGGGCCTGCTCGGCATCCTGGTCGGGGCCGGCAGTGCGCTGGGTTCGCTGGCCGCGGGCCGGATCGGGGACCGGGCGCGCGAGCGCGGCTCCGGCGACGCGTGGTGGATCCCGGTGTGGTGCCTGCTGCTGGGCGGTGCCGCGGTGCCGGCCGCGCTCGGGGCGAACTCGATCCTGGCGTACGCGGCGGTGCTGGTGTGGTTCTTCGCGAGCGGTGCCTTCGGAACGCTCGTCCAGACGCTGCTGGTGTCGTCGCGGCCGGAGCTGGGGGCGACGTCCAGTTCCTGGAACAGCGCGACGCTGTACGCGGGTACGGCGGTCGGCGTCGCGGTGGCGGGTACCTTCGCGCACGCGGACACCGGCTCCGCGGTCGTCGGCGGCGGTCTCGCGGTGCTGGCCGGGCTGACCGCGCTGCCGCTGGTGGGCCGCCTGCGCCCGGTGCCGGCAGAGAAGGCCGGGCAGGCCGGTTCCGCACCGGCCGAGCCCGGCCGGAAGGAGGCGGCGACCGATGGGCGTTCCTGACACCGGGCGCAACCGTGCCCTCGCGCTCGACGGGCTCCGCGCCGTGGCCGCGCTGCTGGTGATCGCCCTGCACGTGGGCATCTACACCGGTCAGGTCGCCTCCAGCTGGCTCGGCATCGGCGAGGCCGGGCCGCTCGGGCCGGTCGTCTCCCGCTTCACCGTGGGGGTGCCGATCTTCTTCGTGCTGTCCGGGCTGCTGCTCTACCGCCCGTTCGCCGACGCGGCCCGCGACGGCGGTCCGCGCCCCGCCACCGGCCGCTATCTCCGCCACCGGGCGGTGCGCATCCTGCCCGCCTACTGGCTGGTGGCGCTGGTGGCGCTCGTGTGGTTCGGGCGGGACACCCTCGGTGCGCTCCGGCCCGCGCTGCGGACGTTCCTGCTGCTGCACATCTACGGCTCCGACCCGCTCCCGGCCGGCCTTCCGCAGACCTGGAGCCTGGCGACCGAGGTGTCGTTCTACGCCGTGCTCCCCCTGCTGGCCGCCGTGCTCCACCCGTTGCTGCGACGGGGCAGGGCGGCGGTCGTGCTCGGTGTGCTCGGCGCCGTCGAGGCGGTGACGCTGCTGTCGGTGGTGCTCACCCATGTGCCGTCGGCCGGGCCCTATCCGCCGGCCCAGCTGTGGCTGCCCGAGTACGCCGGGTACTTCGCGGCGGGCATGGCGCTGGCCGTCGTCGCCTCCCGGGCCGCGGAGCCGCCCGCCTTCGCCCGCAGGCCGTGGCTGTGCTGGGGCGTGGCCCTCGGCGCGTACGTCCTCGTCTCGACACCGCTCACCGGGTCGACGCTGCGCTACCCGACGGTGGGCCAGGCGTTGCTGGAGCACGCGCTGTATCTCGTGGTCGCGGTGGGACTGGTGGCACCGCTGGCCCTGGGGCCGGCCCGGCCGGAGCGGGCGACCCCCGCCCATCTGCTGTCCCGGCCGGTGCCCGCCTGGCTCGGGCAGATCTCGTACGGGCTGTTCCTGTGGCACATGGTCGTGGTCGAGGCCTGGCTCCGCACGACCGGCGAGCGGGCCGGATCGGCGGACTTCCTGGTGCTGTTCCCGGTCACGGTGGTGCTGTCCGTCGGATGCGCCGCGCTCAGCCACTACCTGGTCGAACGCCCGCTTCGCCGCCTGCGCGGCCGGACGCCCGTGCCACGCGGGCGCCCGTCGCCCCGGCCCGCCGCAACCTGAGATCCGCGACCCACAGGAGTACGTACATCCATGAACGCCGTCCGCTGGGGCATCAATCTGCCGCTGCCCGCCCATGCCCTGGCCGATCACCGTCGCACCATCGAGGCGCTCCCCGATCTCGGGTTCACCGACGTGTGGACCGGGGAGGGCGGGGGCATCGACGCCTTCACACCGCTCGCCGCGGCGGCGGCCTGGCAGCCGGAACTCCGTCTGGGTACGGGAGTGGTGCCGGTCTTCACGCGCGGCCCCGGCATCCTCGCCCAGACCGCCGCGACGCTCTCCGAACTGGCCCGGGGCGATGTCCTGTTGGGCGTCGGCGCTTCCGTTCCGGCCCATACGACGGCCCTCAACGGCGGGGCGCACGACCGGCCGCTCGCCAGGGTCAGGGACACGGTCCGGTTCCTGAAGCGGGCGCTGCACGGGGAGCCGGTGGGCGATGCGTACGAGACGCTCTCGGCCCCCGGTTTCAGTCTCGGCTTCACCCCGTCGAGACCACCGAAGGTGCTGGTGGGGGCCTTGCGGCCACGGATGCTCGGGGTGGCGTACGGGGACGGGGACGGGGCGGTCGTCAATCTCCTCACCGCCGAGGACGTCCCGCGGGTGATCGCGGCCGGACGGGCGGAAGGGGGCGTCGACGGTTCGGACGGCACCCCGCCACCGGACCGGGAGACAGTGGTGAAACTCTTCGTCTGCCCGACGCGCGACGCGGCGTACGCCAGGAACGCGGGCCGCGGCTTCCTCGGCTGGATCCTCAACCAGAAGCCCTATCACGCGTTCCACGAGTGGCTCGGGCGCGGGGAGTCGCTCAAGGAGTCGTACGACGCCTACCAGGCGGGTGACCGTCGCGGGGCCGCCGCCGCACTGCCCGACCGGCTCGTCGACGCGCTGTGGCTGCACGGCGAGCCGGCCTCGCTGCGCGAGCAGATCGACGGTTTCCTGCACCCCGGGGTGACGACCTTGCTGCTCTACGTCGCACCGACACCCGAGCTGCGCGGGAGGCCGGAAGCGCTGACCGGAATCCTCGCGGACCTGCGGACATGACGGACACTCAATTTATGTGCGGGCGGCCGGTGTTGCGCTTCCGGCCGCCCGTCGGAGGCGATCGGCCCGTGCTGCTGCATCTGCACGGGGGCGGCTACCGGGCGGGCGCTCCGGAGCTGAGCCGCCCGCTCGCCACCCGTCTCTCCCACCTCACCGGTTGCGAAGTGATCGTGCCCGCCTACCGGTTGGCGCCCGCGCACCCGTTCCCCGCAGCCGTGGAGGACGGGCTCCGCTCGTACGCGGATCTTCTGCGGGGCGGCGTTCCCGCCGGCCGGATCGCCGTCCTGGGCGAGTCGGCCGGCGGGGGTCTGGCGCTCGCCTTGCTCCTGGAGGCGCAGAAGGCCGGGCTCCCGATGCCCGCAGCCGCGGTGGGGCTGTCACCATGGCTCGATCTCACCCTGGAATCACCGGCGTTCGAGCGGTGCGCGGCCACCGATCCGGTGCTCGACCGGCCGTCGCTGCGCCACTCCGCCTCCCTCTACCTCGCGGGCGCCGACCCCCGGGCCCCCGCCGCGTCGCCGCTGTTCGCCGACGGGGCGGCCCTCGCCGCCCTGCCGCCCGTGCTGCTCCAGGCGAGCCGTGCGGAGGTGCTGGCGGACGACACGGAGCGCTTCGGTGCCCGGATGACGGCCGCGGGCGGGGACTGCCGGGTGGAGATGTGGGACGGGACGACGCACTGCTGGCAGTCGGCCGTGGAGCGGCAGCCCGAGGCGGTGGCGGCCGTCGGCTCTGTTGCGGAATTCTTAACGGAACATCTCGCCTGACGGACAACTGACGGGAAACCGGACAGCCGTGGAGCGGACGCGGATAGGCTGGCCCTTGAAAACCGCAGGATCGCGGAGAATCGGGGGGGGCGGCATGCAGTCGGGCGACGGAGTCGTGAATTCCGGGCCGTACGGACGGTGTCGGCGATGTAGGGACGCACAACAGCGACCCCACTGATCCCTCATTCATCCCGCCGATCCGGAAGGCCGTTTCCCATGAATGCATCCGTGAATGCATCCGCGAACAATTCCGCAGACAAGTCCGTGAGAAAGTCCCTGGACACATCCATGGACAGCTCCGCGCATACGACCGCGCATCCCGGCGAAGAAGTCGGCGAGAGCCGTCAGTTCGCCAATTCCAAGGAACTGGGGGCGTTCCTGCGTGCCCACCGCGAAAGGCGCCTGCCGCGGGACGTCGGCCTGCCCGACACCGGCCGGCGCCGCACGCCCGGTCTGCGCCGAGAGGAGGTCGCCGCGCTCTCGGGCGTCGGGCTCGCCTGGTACACCTGGCTGGAGCAGGGCCGGGTGATCCCGTCGCGGAAGGTGCTGGAGGCGGTGGCCCGCACGCTCGGGCTGAACGCGGTGTCCTACCGACATGTCCTGGCCCTGTCCGGACTGCTGCCGCCCGCTCCGGACGGCGCGGGACACGACGAGGTGGCCGCCCGGATGCAGTGCCTGCTGGACACCTGGGAGAACAGCCCCGCGGTGCTGCTGGACTCGCGCTTCGACATCACCGCGTGGAACGAGGCGTACGCCGCCGTATGGTCCGATCCGGCCGCGATCCCGGCCGAGCGCCGCAATCTGATGTGGTGCGTGGCCGGCAGTCCGGCGTTCCGTTCGACGCTGCTGGACTGGGAGCCGGTGGCGCGTGCCGTGCTGGCCCACTTCCGGGGACAGACCGCGCGGCTCGCCGCGACCGACCGTCGCACCCAGGAGATCTACGCGACCTTGCGCGGGGACTTCCCCGAGCTGACCGAGTGGTGGGAGTGCCAGGGCGTCGGTGATCTGACGGCCCGCCGGATCTCGGTGCTGCTCCCCCGCCACGGCGGGCTCGACCTGCTGTTCTCCGCATTCCGCCCGGTCGACGACCCGGAGGCGCTGATCGTGGTGCAGGCGCCGGTCGGTCCCGGCGATCGTGAACTGGTGTCCCGGCTGGTGCGGGAGAGCCGCGGCACGGGTGCGGAGATCGTCCGGATCGGGCGGGACCGGGCGGCCTCCGGTCATCCGGTGGCGGCCTCGGCGAAGAAGGAGCGCAGTTCCGCGTAGGTCTCGGCGGGCGCTTCCTCGGGCAGGAAGTGCCCGCAGTCCAGCGCCCTGCCCCGTACGTCGTGCGCCCACCGCCGCCATACGGCCAGTACGTCATGGCGCTGTTCGGTGTGCGACCGCTTGCCCCACAGGGCCAGCACCGGCGCCTCGATCCGCCGCCCGGCCCGCAGATCCGCCCGGTCCTGCTCCAGGTCCGGTCCGAACATCGCCCGGTAGTCCTCGCACATCGCGTGCAGGACGGCCGGGTCCGTAGCGGCGGCCCGGTAGGCGGCGAGCGCCTCGGGCGCGAACAGCCGGGCGTGCGCCCCGAAGAGAAACGTCTCGGGGTCGCCCGCGATCATCCGCTCCGCCACGGGATACGGCTGGGCCATGAGGAACCAGCGCCACAGCTGCCTGGCCCCCGGTGCGTCCACCGCGTCCAGCGCGTCCGCCGTCGGCACGATGTCGAGCACCGCCAGCCGGCCCACCCGATCCGGATGGTCCAGGGCCAGCCGGTAGGCGCACCGGGCGCCCCGGTCGTGGCCCGCCACGTCGAAGCGGTCGAAGCCCAGCTCGCCCATCACCCGGACGAGGTCGCCGGCCATGGCACGTTTACTGTACGGCGACGGGCCGTCGCCGGTCCGGACGGGCCGCCCACTTTCCCCGTACCCGCGCAGATCGGTGGCCACGACGGTGAACTCCGCGGCCAGTCGGGGGGCGACGGCATGCCACATCGCGTGCGTCTGCGGAAATCCGTGCAGCAGGAGCACCGGTGGCCCCTCGCCCGCCCTGCGGACACGCACGGGCCCGCCGTCGGCCCCGGCGACGGTCAGCGAATCAAATCCCTCGAACAGCACCATCGGATCAGCGTAATCGGCCCGGGGCTCCTCAGGAATTCATCGCGGATGCTGTTATTCAGGGTCACAGGATGACCGGTACACCGCTTCAATAATTGCCATTGACGGAGTCGAACCGACATTCCTATTCTGCGTCAGGAATTTCGAATTCATTCTTTCCGAAGTCCTTCTTCTCCGGTCGAAAGAGCTGCTGATGAAGCAGAAGTACTCCACCGACATGAGCCCGTCGGAGCGCGCCGCACTGTGGCGGCAGCGCCTCTTCGAGGCCGAGGCCGGCCTGACGCGGTATCTCACCGAGACCCGCGGCGGCCAGGACATCGACGACTGGATCGCGGTGCGTTCGGAGATCTTCGCCGATCTGCCGGGCCGGGGCGCCGAAGCCGATGCCGACGACTGGCAGCGTGTCTTCTTCCGCGCCCAGGCCCTGATGGAACGGTTCCTGGTGTCCCGGTACGGGCACGGCGAACTGGCAGCCTGGGCACGGGCCGGCGCCGAGGTCCACCGCTATGTCGAAGCCGGTCACGGCCGTGGCGCACTGGACCCGATCCTCCGGGTGGCCCGCCAGGCCGAGTTGTACGGATCGCGCTACCGCGTCGTCGAGGACGGCGCCGAACGCGCCGTGCTGGAGATCTCGCACTGTGCCATCTGGGACTACCGCGAGCAGGCGCGCGCCCGTGGCGTACGGCTGACGCTCGCGTCGCCCTGCGAGTACTGCGTGCACGCCACCGGCGCCAACATCGCCGCCAAGGGTTTTGCCGCACACCATGAACTCACCGAGGGCCCCGACGGCCCCGGTTGCATCTGGGAGGCGCAATGTGCGGCATAGCCGGGTGGGTGGACCGGGACCGCGATCTGCGGACCGAGGCCCGGACCGTGCGGGCGATGACCGACACCATGGTGCTGCGCGGTCCCGACGCGGGGGACATCTGGCTCTCCGAGCACGCCGCCCTCGGCCACCGCAGGCTCGCCGTCATCGATGTCGAGGGCGGCACCCAGCCGATGGAGGCCCGCGACGGCGAAGGGCGGGTCCTGGCCGCGATCACCTACAGCGGCGAGGTCTACAACTTCCGCGAGCTGCGGGACGAACTCACCGCGCTGGGGCACCGGTTCCGTACCGGTTCGGACACCGAGGTGGTGTTGCGGGCCCACCTCCAGTGGGGCGAGGCCGCGGTGCCCCGGCTGAACGGGATGTTCGCGTACGCCGTGTGGGACGTGCCCCGGCAGGAGCTGCTGCTGGTCCGTGACCGGCTCGGGGTGAAACCGCTGTACTGGACGGCCGGTGACCGCCATCTGCTCTTCGGTTCGGAGCCGAAGGCGGTCCTGGCGAACCCGCTCTTCACCGCCGAGACGGACGCGGAGGGGCTGGCCGAGCTGTTCGCGGTGCCGTCCGCGCCGACGCCGGGCCTCACCGTGTTCCGGGGGCTGCGGACGGTGCGTCCGGGGCACACCGTCCGCTTCGGTCCGGCGGGGGTGAGCGAGCGGGCGTACTGGACCCTGGAGACCCGGCCGCACACCGACGACCTCGACACCACCGCCGCCCGGGTGCGCGAGCTCCTGACCGATGCCGTGCGGCGTCAGCTGGTCAGTGATGTTCCGCTGGGGCTGCTGCTCTCCGGTGGGCTCGACTCCTCCACACTGACCGCGCTGGCGGCGGCCGAAGGCGGCGGCGACAAGGTGGCGACGTTCTCGGTGGACTTCCCGCCCGACGAGCAGCCCGAGCGGCTGGGCGACTGGAACCGGGACAGCGACGCGCCGTACATCCACGAGCTGGCGGGCCGGCTCGCCACCGCGCACACGGCGGTGACGGTGCCGGGCAGCGAGCTGCTGGCGCACCGCTCGATCGGGCTCCGGGCCCGTGACCGGCCCGGCTGGGGCGAACCGGACGTATCGCTGTACCTCCTGTTCAGGGGAGTGCGGCGGCATGTCACGGTCGCGCTGTCCGGCGAGGTGGCGGACGAGGTGTTCGGCGGCTATCCGTACTTCCACCACGACCGGCCGCTCGACACCTTCCCCTGGCTGAGCGGCGGACCGTCCCCGGCGAGCCTGCTGCGGCCGGACTTCGCGGCGCGGGTCCGGCCCGGGGAGTACGCCGCCCAGCGGTTCGCCGACGCGCTCGCCGAAGTCCCGCACCTGGCGGGCGAGTCGGGCCGGGAACGGCGTGCCCGGCAGATCTCCCATCTGGCGCTGACCCGCTGGCTGCCCGCCCTGCTGGACCGCAAGGACCGGATGAGCATGGCGGCGAGTCTGGAGGTGCGGGTGCCGTTCGCGGACCACCGGCTCGTCGAGTACCTGTGGAACGTGCCGTGGTCGCTGAAGAACACGGGCGGGGTCCCCAAGGGGCTGCTGCGGCGGGCGGTCGGCGATCTGCTGCCCGCGAGCGTGCTGCACCGGCCCAAGAGCGGTTACCCGGCCAGCTCCGCGCCCGGCTACGGGCAGACCCTCCGGGCGCTCGCCGAGGACCTGGTGCGACGGGACGGCCCGGTCTTCGAATTGGTCGACCGGGACGCGGTGAAACGGCACCTGGCGGCGGGCACACCGCTGCCGGGACCGCGTGCCGCACCCCACCCCACCGGTGGGCTCGACCATCTGCTGGCCGTGGACCGCTGGCTCGACACCCATGGGGTGAGGGTGCGATGAGTCTCACGACCGGGCACGGCGGGCCGACGGCGGCGGAGTACCTCGCAGCCGCGCGGACGTTCCCCACCGGGGTGACCGTCGTGGCCACCCGGTACCGGGACGGCACCCCCGCCAAGACCGTCTCCGCCTTCGCCTCGCTCTCCCTCGATCCGCTGCTGATCGCCGTGGCGATCGGCAGGCACAGCCCGCTGGTGTGGGCGGCACGCGCCTCCGGTGTGCTGTCGGTGAACGTCCTGCGCCACGACCAGCAGGAGGTCGCCGACTACTACGCGGCACCCGAGCGCGGCCGGGCGCAGCCGCCGCCAGTGGGCCTGGGGCGGGAGCGCACCGGTGCGCCCGTCCTCGACGACTGCCTGAGCTGGTTCGACTGCCGGCTGGTCACCGTGACGCCGGGCGGGGACCACGCGCTCCTCATCGGACAGGTCGTCGGTGTGCGGACCGGCTGCGGTCCGCCGCTCGTGCACCATGCCGGCCGCTACCACAGCCTCGGCCATGTCCCGCACCAGCACAGGACACAACCGTCGCGGCAGGGCTCCGCCGCGCATCAGAACCCTCTCCCGCATCAGCAAGGGACCTCACCATGACTTCCTCTCTCACTTCGGCCGTCGAACCGCTGGGCGTGCTCGACGGCGCACGGTTCCGGGCCGGTCTCGACGACGGGCGCAGTGTGTGGCTGGACGGCGAAGAGATCAAGAACGTGGCCGAGCATCCGGCGTTCGCCGCCCCGGTCGCCGAGCTCTCCCGGCTGCTCGACCTCCAGCACGACCCGGCGCACCGCGACCTCCTCACGGTCGAGGACCCGCAGTCGGGTCTTCGTATCGGCCGGGGCTACCATCCGCCGCGCACCGCCGAGGAGTTGAGGGCGGCCCGGGACAGCGCCGAGGTGTGGATGCGGGAGTCCTGGGGCCAGCACGGCCGCTCCCCCGCCTTCATGTCGTCCATCGCCGTCGGCCTGCTGGACTTCCGGCACCGGCTGGAGACCAACCGGCCGGGTTTCGGCGCCAACGCGCAGGCGTACCACCGTTTCGCGGCCTCGCGCGATCTGCTGCTGACCCACGCGCTGGGCGACCCGCAGATCGACCGGTCGGCCAGTCCGGTCGACAACCCGGACCACGCGCTGCGGGTGCTGCGCGAGGACAGTGCCGGGATCGTGGTCCGCGGGGCCAAACAGCTCACCACCCTCGCCCCGTTCGCGCACGAGGTGCTGGTCTATCTCTCGGCCTCGTTCGCCCGGCGGGGCGCCGAGGAGTTCGTGCTGTGGTTCGCGCTGCCGCTGAACGCGCCGGGGCTGCGCATCCTGTGCCGCGAGCCGTTCGGCAGCGAACCGCACGGGCACGCCCATCCCTTCGCGAGCCGGTACGACGAACAGGACGCGATGCTGTTCTTCGACGACGTGACCGTGCCGTGGGACCGGGTGTTCCTGCTCGGCGACGGGGCACTGGCCCGTGAGGGGCTCGGCCGGATCAACGCGTGGAGCCAGTACATCGGCCAGGTCCGCTACCGCGAGCGGCTGCGCACCCTGCTCGGGGTCGGTTCGCTGCTCGCGGAGTCGATCGGGGTCGACGGATTCCGCAACATCCAGGAGGACCTGGGGGAACTCGCCGGCTACGCCCAGGTCCTCGACCATTTCCTGGACGCCGGGGAGGCCACCGCGTACCGCACGGACAGCGGGCTGCTGGCTCCCGGGCCGACCCCGGCCGCGGCGGTGTGGGCGGCGCAGGTGGCCGGGCGTGCGGTGCGGATCGTACGGGGCATCGGACAGTCGGGAATCCTCATGCAGCCCACCGAGAACGATCTGCGTGCGGCCGAGCTGCGGCCGCTGCTGGACCGGTACATGCGCGGCAGGGGCATCGACGCCGAGCACAAGTCCCGGCTGTTCAGGCTCGCCTGGGATCTGACGGCCGACAGCTTCGGGCAGCGGCAGGACCTGTACGAGTACGTGCACCGGGGCGACCTCGCGCGCAATCGCATCAACCTGTACCGCAACCACGATCTGTCGGCGGTGCGCGAGCGCATCGCGGCACTCATCGACGCCCCGCTGTGAAGGGACCGTTCCGCCATGACCGACGACATACTCGACCGCGCCCGCACCCTCTCCGGGTACGACGACGTCAGCCGGATCCGGCAGGCCCAGGACCACGACTGGGTCCTCGGCCTCGCGCCGGACGGCCCGCGCACCCTGCTCGATCTGGGCTGCGGGACGGGGGCGCTGCTGGAGGAGGCGCTGGAGCGCTGGCCGGACGCGGCGCGGGCGGTGGGGGTCGACGGTTCCGGCCACCGGGTCCGCGAGGCCGGGGTGCGGCTCGCCGGGCGGGCCGAGCTGCTGACCGGGGATCTGCTGAGTCTGCCCGCCCTGGACGACCGGTTCGACGTGGCGTTCATGACCTCCGTGCTGCACTGGCTGCACCCGGACGAGGACCGCGCGTTCGCCTGGGTCGCCCGCCATCTGGCGCCCAAAGGGGCCTTCGTCCTGACGACGCATCACCCGATGACGGACCCTGCGGGCCTCGGTGGCGAGGATGTCGTCGCCGTCGACGCCCTGCGGCTGCTCGGTGCCCCGGCCGACCTGTCGGGGGTGGTGCCGATGGGGATACGGGCCCGGCCGGCGGACGACGTACAGGCCCTGCTGGAACGGCACTTCACGATCGAGGAGTCGCACGAGCGCACGGTGCCGGTGCGGGCCGCCGGCGACCGGCAGTACCGGGACTTCCACGCCGCCACGTTCGGCACGTACTTCAGCCGGCTGCTCCCCGACGACCGGCAGACCGAGTTCTTCGACGCGGTCGGCCGGGCCGCCGCCGCCCGGACCGCGGAACACGGCGAGGTCTACCGCGTCACGGTGCGGGCCTGGCGCGCGGTGCCGCGCCCACGCTGACTCCCCGTCCCTCCTCCACCTTCCCGTCGCACACCTCTGAACGGAGCCCTGCCGTGCCCACTCGCCGGTCCTTCCTCCTGCTGTCCGCCGGTGCCCTGACGGCGGCCGGCCTCACCGCCTGCTCCGCCGGCTCCGCGGCCGAGTCCTCCTCGGGTGCGGGCGGTGCGCCGCGCGACGGCGGGACGCTCACCTTCGCCACCGACGTCGAGCCGGACAACTTCGACCCCCATGTGTCCCCGGCCGACATCGTGGGGGTGCTGCTGCGCAATGTCTTCGACTCCCTGGTGGCGCAGCGCCAGGACGGCGGTTTCGAACCGTGGCTGGCCAAGGAGTGGAAGGTCTCGGACGACGGGCGGGCGTACACCTTCCGGCTCCGGGACGATGTGGAGTTCACCGACGGCACCCCGTTCGACGCGGCGGCGGTGAAGGCGAACTTCGACCACATCGTCGCCCCGGCCACCAAGTCCCAGTACGCGGCCACCCTCATCGGCCCGTACGAACGCACGGACGTCGTGGACCGGCACACGGTGACGGTCCGGCTGAAGGAGCCGTACGCCTCGTTCCTGCATGCCGTGTCGACGACGTATCTCGGCTTCCACTCGCCCGAGACGCTGCGCGACCGTCCGGGCGAGCTGGCCGCGGGCGGCTCCGCCTCGGTCGGCACGGGGGCGTTCACCTTCGTCTCGCGCGTCAAGGGCCAGCAGCTCGTCTTCGCCCGCAACACGTCCTACGCGTGGCCACCCGCCTCCGCGAAGAACGCCGGCCCCGCCCATCCGGAACGGCTGGTCGTCACGTTCCTCCCGGAGAACGCGACCCGGGTCGGCGCGGTGACCTCGGGTCAGGCGGACGTCGCCGACTCCCTGCCCGCCAACCGGATCGCCGCGCTGAAGTCGCAGCCGGGCCTCTCCATCAGCAGCCACGATTCGCCCGGCATCGTCTACTCGTACTTCCTCAACACCGAACGCGCCCCGTTCGACCGGCGGGACGCCCGGCTCGCCGTGCTGCACGCGGTCGACACCGAGGCCATCACCGAGGCCGTCTTCGCGGGCCAGTACCGGCGGGCCTGGGGCCCGCTCAGCCCGTCCACGCCCGGCTACGCCGCCTCCCTGGAGAACAGCTGGAAGCACGACCCGGCCAGGGCGGGTGCGCTGCTCGACGGACTCGGCTGGACCGGCCGGGACTCCGACGGGTACCGGACCAGGGACGGCGCACGGTTCCGGCTGACCCTGCTGTACGTCCCGGCGTACACCAAGTCCGAGCGGCGCACCTTCGACACCGCGGTCCAGGACGACCTGAGGAAGGCGGGCATCGAGCTGGTGCTTCAGCCGCTGGACGCGGGGAGTTACACCCCGGTGCGCAATCGCGGCGACTACGACATCATCGCCTTCGCCTGGGGCGGCTCGGACCCGGACCTGCTGCGTACCGTCTTCCACTCCGGGAGCCAACTCGCCGAGGGCGGGGCGAACGGCTCCCGGCTGCACGACCCGCGCATCGACGGCTGGCTGGACACGGCGAGGGCGACCACCGCGCGCAAGGAGCGCGAGGCGCTGTACGCGAAGGTGCAGCGGCGGATCGTCTCGCAGGGGTACGCGCTGCCCGCGTTCGTCGGCACCCGCCAGCTGGGGGTCCGGGGCCGGGCGCACGACGTGACGTTCGACGCCTCGGCGTGGCCGCTGTTCCAGAGCGCGTGGGTGGACGGCCGCTGATGTCCGCGATTCATCGGTGGGCGATGCCCGTGGCGCGCCGGCTCGGCTCCGGGGTGCTGGTGCTGTGGGGCGCGGCCACCGTGTCGTTCCTGGTGCTGCACCTGGTCCCGGGTGATGTGGTGGACACGGTGCTCGGCCCCTCGACGGCGGCGACGCCCGAGCTGCGTGAGCGGATCCGGGCCGACTACGGGCTCGGGGATCCGTTGCCGGTGCAGTATCTGCGGCAGCTGGCCGGTCTGCTGAGCGGGGATCCGGGCCGCTCGTACCAGCTGGGTCTGCCGGTCGGCGATGTGCTGGCGGGCCAGATCGGGCCGACGGTGGAGCTGGCGCTGACCGCGACCGTGCTGGCGCTGCTCATCGCGTTCGTCGCGGCCGTCGCCACCGCGGGCCGCGGCCGGGTCGCCCGCGCGGTGGCTTCGGGTCTTGAGCTGCTCGCGGTGTCCGTGCCGTCGTACTGGCTCGGCATTCTGGCGCTCACGTTCCTGTCGTACCGCTTCCGGCTGTTGCCTGCCGCCGGCGACCGGGGTCCGGCGGCGCTGGTCCTGCCCGCGCTCACTCTCGCGCTGCCGATCGGCGGGGTGCTGGCCCGGGTCGTGCGGCAGGAGCTGGACGAGGCGCTGGCCAGGCCGTTCGCGCTGACGGCGCGGGCCCGGGGCGCGACCGAGCGGACGGTGCTGCTGCGCCACACCCTGCGTCACGCGGCGCTGCCCGTGGCCACCCTGTCCGGATGGGTCGTCGGCAGCCTGCTGGGCGGGGCGGTGCTCACCGAGACGGTGTTCGCCCGGCCGGGGCTCGGCCGGGTGCTGGTGACGGCGGTGACGTCCAAGGACATCCCCGTGGTGACCTCGCTGGTGCTGTTGTCCGCGGCGGCGTTCGTCGTGGTGAATCTGCTGGTGGATCTCGCCTACCTGGTGATCGATCCGCGGCTGCGTACGGAAGGGGCGAGCGTATGAGGGCGGTCGCACGGACCGGCGGGCGGCCCGGCCGCCGGGAGGGGCGACGGGTGGCTCCGGCGGTCGCCGCGGGGGTGCTGGCTCTGCTGGCGGTGGCGGTGGTCTTCCCCGGGCTGCTCGCCCCGCACCCGCCGAACGACACGGATGTGGTGTCGGCGTTCCGGCCGCCCGGCGGTGCGCACCCGTTCGGCACGGACGAGCTGGGGCGCGATGTGCTGTCCCGGGTGGTGTACGGAGCACGCCCGTCGCTGGCGATCGGGCTCGGTGCGACCGCCCTCGGTGTGCTGGCCGGGCTCGTCGTCGGGCTGCTGGCGGCGACGGGGCCACGGGTGGTCGACCGGATCCTGATGCGTGGTCTCGATGTGCTGCTGGCCTTCCCGGAGCTCCTGCTGGCGCTGCTGGTCGTCACGGTCGTCGGGTCGGGTACGGCGAATGTGCTGGTGGCGATCGGCATCGCGGCCGTGCCCACCTATGCGCGGCTGGTGCGGGGCCAGTCGCTCCTGGCCGTCGCGTCGCACTACGCGGAGGCGGCGCAGGTGCTGGGGGTGCGACGGCCGGTGATCGTGCTGCGCCATGTGCTGCCCAATGTGACGGGGCCGCTGCTGGTCCTGGCCACCATCGGCACCGGGACGGCGGTGATCTCCGGTTCGGCGCTGAGCTTCCTGGGGCTCGGCACACCGCCGCCGGCCGCGGAGTGGGGCTCGATGCTGTCGGACGGCCGGGAGTTCCTGGCGACCGCGTGGTGGACGGCGACCTTCCCCGGGCTGGCGATCGTCGCGGTGGTGCTTTCGGTGACGGTGCTGGGCCGGTCGCTGCGGTCCGGTGCGCCGAAGGGGGCCGGGGCATGAGTGCGCTGCTGACCGTCGAGGGCCTCCATGTGCGCTTCGGGTCCGGGGGCGGGGGGCCGGGCGCGGTGCACGCGGTGCGGGACGTCAGCATCTCCGTCGCCGCGGGCGAGTGCCTGGCCCTGGTAGGCGAGTCGGGGTCGGGCAAGAGCACGGTGGCGCGCGCCCTGCTCGGGCTCCCCGGGGCCGGGGCGCGGACGAGTGCGCGGACGCTGCGGGTGGACGGGCGGGACGCGACCGGCTTCCGGGCGCGCGACTGGCGTACCGTGCGGGGCCGGGCCGTCGGGCTGGTCGCCCAGGACGCGCTGGTGTCGCTGGACCCGCTGCGCCGGATCGGGGCCGAGGTCGCGGAACCGATGCGGCTGCACCGTACGGCGGACCGGTCACGGATCGGCGCACGGGTCGTCGAGTTGCTGCGCCGGGTGGGTGTCCCCGATCCGGAGGCGCGGGCGGCGCAGTATCCGCACGAACTCTCCGGCGGGCTGAGGCAGCGGGCACTGATCGCCTCGGCGCTGGCCGCCGGCCCCCGTCTGCTGATCGCGGACGAACCGACCACCGCACTCGACGTGACCGTGCAGGCGCAGATCCTCGACCTGCTGGCCGGGGCGAAGGAGGACGGCACGGGGCTGCTGCTGATCAGCCACGACCTCGGTGTCGTGGCGCGGATCGCGGACCGTACGGCGGTGCTGAGGCGGGGCGCGGTCGTGGAGACGGGGCCGACGCCCGCACTGCTCGCGGCACCTCGGCACCCGTACACCCGCGCCCTGTTGGCGGCGTCCGTGCTGCGGTCCCCGCCGCGCGCCCCGAAGCGGACGCGGACCGTGCTGGAAGTGCAGTCGGTGTCGCTGTCGTACGGGGCGCGCACGGCGGTGCGCGATGTCTCCTTCACGTTGCGCGCGGGTGAGACGGTCGGACTGGTCGGTGAGTCGGGCTCCGGCAAGAGCACCGTGGCCCGGCTGGTGACCGGTCTGCTGCGACCGCACTCCGGGACCGTGCGGATGGACGGCGAACCCTGGTCCGAACTACCCGAACGCCTGCGGCAACCGCGCCGCGCCCGGATCCAGCTGATCCACCAGGACCCGTACAGCGCCTTCGATCCGCGCTTCACGGTGTCCCGGATCATCGCCGAGGGCATCCCGCGCCACGAGGACCGGGCCGCCCGGACGCTCGAACTCCTGGGCCTGGTGGGCCTCGGCCCCGAGTATCTGCACCGCCGCCCCGACCAGCTCTCCGGCGGCCAGCGCCAACGCGTCGCCATCGCGCGGGCCCTCGCCCCGTCCCCCGGCATCCTGGTGTGCGACGAGCCGGTCTCGGCGCTCGACGCCTCGGTGCGGGAACAGGTCATGGATCTGCTGGACGATCTCCAACGGCGCCTGGGAACGGCCTTGTTGTTCGTCTCGCACGATCTGTCGGTGATCCGGCGGATCAGCGACCGGGTGCTGGTGATGAAGGACGCGGAGGTGGTGGAGGAGGGCTCGGCCGAGGAGGTGTTCGACGCGCCGCGGCATCCGTACACGAAATCGCTGCTCGCGGCCGTCCTCACGGCCGGCCCACCTCGGGCGGCTACGCGTCCCGGTACGCCTCCAGCAGGCGCAGCCAGACCTCGCTGATCGTCGGATACGCGGGTACGGCGTGCCACAGCCGGTCGATGGGGACCTCGCCCGAGACCGCGATCGTCGCCGAGTGCAGCAGCTCGCCGATGCCCGGTCCGACGAAGCTGACCCCGAGCAGGATCTCCCGGTCGAGGTCCACGATCATGCGGGCGCGGCCCCGGTAGCCGTCCGCGTACAGGCCGGAGCCGGCCACCGCGGCGAAGTCCTGGTCGACGGCGCGTACCCGGTGGCCCGCCCGCTCGGCCTCGGCGAGCGTGAGGCCGACCGAGGCGGCCTCCGGGTCGGTGAAGACGACCTGGGGGACGGCCGCGTGGTCGGCGGTGGCGGAGTGGGCGCCCCAGCGATCGGTCTCCAGCAGCGGCACGCCGGCGGCGCGGGCGGCAATCGCGGCGCCCGCGATGCGTGCCTGGTACTTGCCCTGGTGGGTGAGGAGCGCCCGGTGGTTGACGTCACCGACCGCGTAGAGCCAGGTGGTGCCTTCGACGCGGCAGCTGTCGTCGACGGTGAGCCAGGATCCGGGCTCCAGGCCCACCGTCTCCAGTCCGAGGTCGTCGGTGCGCGGGGCCCGGCCGGTGGCGAAGAGGATCTCGTCGGCCTCGATGTGTCCGCCGCCCGCCAGTTCCACGGTGACCGGGCCGTCCGGGACCGCGCGCCGTACGGAGGCGACCGAGATCCCGGTGCGGATGTCGGCGCCCGCCTCGGTGAGGGCCTGCCCGACCAGTTCGCCGGCGAAGGGTTCCATCCTCGGCAGGAGCCCCTTGCCGCGGACCAGCATCGTCACCCGGGCGCCGAGGGCCTGCCAGACGGTGGCCATCTCCACTCCGACCACGCCGCCGCCGACGATCACGAGGCGGCCGGGCACCTTCTTGGCGCTCGTCGCCTCCCGGCTGGTCCAGGGGCGGGCCCCCTTAATGCCGGGCAGGTCGGGGACGACGGCGCGGCTGCCGGTGCAGACGGCGACGGCCTGGCGGGCGGTGAGCCGGTGCTCCGTGCCGTCGGGCGCGGTGACGGACACCGCCTTCTTGCCGGTGAGCCTGCCCTGGCCCCGGTAGATGTCCGCGCCGATGCCCTCCAGCCAGGCGACCTGTCCGTCGTCCTTCCAGTGCGATGCGTACGTGTCACGGTGGGCGAGGACCGCGGCGGTGTCCAACGGCCCCTGCACGGCGTCGCTGAGGCCCGGGACGCGGCGGGCGTCGGCGCGGGCGACCACCGGGCGCAGCAGGGCCTTGCTGGGCATGCAGGCCCAGTAGGAGCATTCACCGCCGATGAGTTCCACCTCGACGACGGCTGCGCTCAGCCCGGCGGCGCGGGCCCGGTCGGCGACGTTCTCGCCCACCGGACCCGCTCCGATCACCACGACGTCGTACTCGGCGTTCAGGGAAGCATCTGTCATGGGGACAGTCTGGTCGTGGGTGTGCGCGGCGGCCACATGGGCAGGCGGAATAGCGCAAGTGCAGGCACCGTTGTCCGGACAGGTCCGAGCGGGCACAGAAAGAGGTAGCAGAAAATGAGCACCGTTGAGCTCACCAAGGAAAACTTCGATCAGGTCGTCAGTGGGAACGATTTCGTCCTGATCGACTTCTGGGCTTCCTGGTGCGGCCCGTGCCGGCAGTTCGCCCCGGTCTACGACGCGGCGTCGGAGCGCCACGACGACCTGGTCTTCGCCAAGGTCGACACGGAGGCGCAGCAGGAGCTGGCGGCGGCCTTCGAGATCCGCTCCATTCCCACGCTGATGATCGTCCGGGAGAACGTGGCGGTGTTCGCACAGCCCGGGGCGCTGCCGGAAGCGGCGCTGGAGGACGTGATCGGGCAGGCGAGGAAGCTGGACATGGACGAGGTCCGCAAGTCCATCGAGGAGCAGCAGAAGGATCAGAGCTAGGTCCTGTCGGCACCTCGGGGCCCGGCCGGGCCGGCCGGGCCCCTCGTCGTGCCGGGGAGCGGGCGGCGCGGCCTCAGCGGTCGGCGTCGGTCCCGGCGTCCCGTTCCTCGATCCGGGCCGTGAGGCCGAAGGTCAGCTCGGCACCGTCGACCAGCAGGGCCTCGACCGAGCGCGTCGCGGGGTCGATGTCCGCGACGATGCCCTCACCGGAATACCGGGGATAACCGGATGCTCCCGTCTCACCGGTCGCCGACACGACCGCCGAGCGGATGGCGCCGCTAGGCTCGGCGGCCTCGGTGGTGTCCTCGGCGAATCCGGGGACCAGCAGGATCTCGTAACTCTGCGGATGGCTCATGGTCATGACGCTAGGCAAGCGGCACGCGGTACGCACGTTGCCGCGCTGCCGCACGGTGCGGTCCGGCCGTCGCGACCGGGCCCCGGCGCTTCACGCGGACTCGCGCCGGACCGCCCCGACCCGCAGGAGGTCGTGGTGTTCGGGGGCACCGCCGGGGTCCCGCACCAGCCGGTCCACGAGGTCCGCCAGTGGCTGCGCCGTGGCCAGCTCCATGCGTACGGTGCTGAGCCGGGGCCGCAGCAGCCTGCCCAGCATCAGGTCGTCGGCACCGATCACGGCGGTCTCGCGGGGCACCTCGACGCCCGCGTCCTGGAGGGCCCGCATCAGGAGCATCGCGTATTCGTCGTTGTAGGCGAACACGGCGTCGAGGTCCAGGGTGCGCCAGCGGGCGGCGAGCCGGGCGGCCGACTCCTCGTCGTACCGAAGCGGCAGCGGCTCCACCCGGGCCCCGTGGAACCGGGCTGCCTGCCGGGCCCCGGTCAGCCGGGGTTCGGCGAAGGGGCCCAGTCCGCATTCCTCGGGCATGACCACGCCGATACGTCGCCGGCCGCTGTCCAGCAGATGTCCGACCGCGCAGCTGCCGACCTCCCGCTGGTCCATGACCAGCGCGTGGGCGCCCGGCACCGGCCGCGGGCCGAGGGTGATCACGGCCTTGGCCCCGGACCGCTTGAGCACGGATATCCCGTGCGGGGTGAGGTCGATCGTGCCGGGGGCGATGACGGCGACCGGGCGGAGTTCGGCCCAGGCGCGGGGCGCGTCGTCGGGGTCCAGTCCGGTGCTGCCGTACTGGACGACGGTGTAGTCGAGGCGGCGCAGCCCCGATTCCAGTTCGTGGAAGAAGCGGTGGTGGAGCGGGCCGGTCGGGAGGTTCACGGTGGGCAGCAGCACCATGCGGGTGTGTCCGGCGCGCAGGCTCCGGGCCGCGGCGTGCGGCACGTAGCCCAGTTCGGTGGCCGCTTCCCTGACCCGGCGGCGGGTGGTCTCGCTGATCCGTACGGACGCGTTGTTGTTCAGCACGTACGACACGGTGGCCCTGGAGACCCCGGCGAGCCGTGCGACGTCGGCGCTGGTGGGGACGGGGGGTTCGGTGGGCTGGTTCGGTAACTGGCTCATGGCGTCGGGCAGTCTTCCAGACCCGCGGTGCGTGGGTACGCTCCGGGGCATGGATGATTCCTCGATGGTGGGGCTGCTCGGCCGGGTGACCGGGACGGTGGGGCCGGGACTGGTCGGCGAGGTGATGGTACGGATCCGGGGCGGTGCCGAGCACTTTCTCGCGCATCCGGCCACGGCGAAGGAGCGCATCGAGGTGGGCACGGTGGTGACGGTGATCGAGCATCTGCCACCGCGCACGGTCTATGTGGCTCCCGCATACGGGAGTTGAGGCCCGAGCGGAGGGCTCTTGACGGCATTCGTCGTCAAGAATTCGGCAAGGATCCGCACGCGTCTTCTGCACCGTCGCGAGCAGGAGAAGACTCCCCCGTGTTCAGCGGTGCCGACGGGGTGCCGCGATAAGGGGGCGCATGCCGATGCTCATCGGCGTCACGGCGGGTCTCGCACTCGCCGCCATCATTGTGTTGTTCGGCCTGTTCAAGTTGATGTGGCGCGTGGCCGAGCCGAACGAAGCACTGGTCATCTCGGGTTCCAAGCACAAGACCGAGGGCCTGGGTCAGGGCATGGGGTTCCGGATCGTCACCGGTCACGGCACGCTCGTCCTGCCCGGGGTCCAGGCAGTGCGGAAGATGTCCCTGGACCTCAACGAGACCGAGCTGTCCGTCGATTGCGTCACGCATCAGGGGATTCCCCTGCGGGTGCGGGGCGTCGTCATCTTCAAGGTGGGCGACGACTTCGTGTCGATCGCCAATGCGGCCCGCCGCTTCCTCGATCAGCAGAAGCTGATGTCGGAGCGGGTGCACAACGTCTTCGCCGGTCATCTGCGTTCCATCGTGGGCGGGTTGACGGTCGAGGACATGATCCGGGACCGGGAGAAGCTCACCGGGCAGACGCGGGCCGCGTGCGGGACCGAGATGGAGAAGCTCGGGCTCATCGTCGATTCGCTCCAGATCCATGAGATCGAGGACCCGACGGGTTACATCAAGAACCTGGCGATGCCGCACGCGGCGGCCGTGCAGCGGGACGCCCGGATCGCGCAGGCCGAGGCCAACCGCCTGGCCACCGAGGCGGAGCAGCAGGCCGCCGCCCGGATGTCGGAGGCGACCCGGGACAGCGAGATCCTGCAGGCCGGGTATCAGGCCGAGCGCGACAAGGCGGCGGCGAGCTCCCGGCAGGCGGGTCCGCTGGCCGACGCGGCGGCCCGCCAGGAGGTCGTGGTCCAGGAGACCAAGGTGGCCGAACTGGAGGCCCAGCGGCGCGAGCAGCAGCTCCAGGCCGATGTGCGCAAGCCCGCGGACGCCCAGGCGTACGAGAAGCGCACCCTGGCCGAGGGTGAGCGCGACGCCCGGATCTCGGCCGCCGAGGCGAAGGCGCGGGAGACGGAGCTCGCCGCGGTCGCGGAGGCCAACCGGGTCAAGACGGCGGCACTCGCCGAGGCGGAGGCGACGAAGGCACGCGGCGCCGCCTCCGCGACGGCGACCAGGGCGACGGGCGAGGCGGAAGCCGCCGCCGCCCAGGCCAAGGGGCTGGCACTGGCGGAGGCGGCCCGTGCCAAGGGGCTCGCCGAGGCGGAGGCGATCAAGGCGCGGGCGGCGGCCCTGGCGGAGAACCAGGAGGCGGTCGTCGCCCAGCAGTTGGCCGAGAAGTGGCCGGAGATCGTCCAGGCGGGCGCGGGCGCCTTCGGCAGCGTCGACCACATGGTGTTGCTGAACGGGGCCGACGGCATGTCCGACATGTTCGCGAAGGCGCTGACCATGGGCGGCACGGGCCTGGGACTGGCCCGGCAGTTGCTGTCGACGATGAGTCAGAGCGACCCGGCGGAACCGGCGCCGCAGGTGAACGGGGTGGCACCGGCCACCCCGCCCGCACCGCGCAAGCAGCGGATTCCGGTGACGGGTGATCAGGAGGGCGGCTCTCCCTCCTGACCGGTCCGGCGGTGGCCGGTGCCCGCCCCGCGACCCGGGGCGGGCACTGGCCCCGCTCCACGGAATCGGCCCCGCAGGTCATACGGTGTGGAGATGACCATCCAGCACCGTGACGACAGCATCGACAACTCGGCGGACTTCCCGGGCCGCACCGGCCCGACCGCCACTTCGGAGGCCGACCCGCGCGACGTGGGACCGGTCCGCACCTCGTACGCCCCCGACCGGGACGGCGACCCGGACCCGGGTGAGATCGTCTGGACGTTCGTGCCGTTCGAGGAGAACGACGGGCGCGGCAAGGACCGCCCGGTCCTGGTGGTGGCCCGTGAGGCGGCCGGCACGCTGCTCGCCGTGCAGCTCTCCAGCAAGCAGCACGACCAGGACCGCGAGTGGGTGGCGCTCGGGGCCGGCCCCTGGGACAGCTCCGGCCGCCCGTCATGGGTCGATCTGGACCGGGTCCTGCGGGTGCACGAGGACGGGATGCGGCGTGAGGCGTGCGCGCTGGACCGGGACAGGTTCGACCTGGTCGCCGGCCGGCTGCGGGAGCGCTACGACTGGAAGTAGGGCCCGGAGGCCCTGGAAGGCCCCGGGAGGCCTTGGTCGAACGTCTGGTCGAAGGCGGACCGGGTGGCGGATTCGGGGCTGCGGTCGAGGATGCCGAAGACGATCTGCTCGAAGTGACCGGCGAACCTGCCGCCGTCCATGAGCAGCGCCCGGAACACCCCGGCCACCTGCGCCGGATCGTTGCGGAACACACCGCAGCCCCAGGCGCCCAGCACCAGCCTGCGGTACCCCCGCACCGCCGCAACCTCCAGCACCCGCTCCGCCCGGGACGCGAGTGCGGCGGGGATGCGGTGGGCCTCCTCGGGGGCGCGGCTGCGGATGACTCCGGCGTTGGGCGCCGGGGAGGTCAGGAAACCGACGGTGTACGGGGTGTCGAGCAGCCGCCCCCGGTCGTCGCGGAACACCGGGACGCCCGGTGAGTGAATCACCCGGTCGGTGTAGAAGGCGCCGCGTTCCGCACGGTGGTGGGCGTAGTAGTCGGGGACGCGCAGCAGGGTGGCGTACAGGGCGGAGCCCCGGCACAGCGCCTCTTCCTGGGCCTGTGCGCCGTTGAGGTATCCGCCGCCGGGATTGCGGGCGGAGGCGTAGTTCAGCACGGCGACCTTGCCGGGGCCTTCGCCGGTCATCCGGCGCGCCGCCCGGAGGCTGCTCTCGCCGGTGACCTCGACGGCCGGTGCCCGGTCGGAGTCGAGCGCCGCGACCGGCACCGGCAGCGGGCCGTACAGCCTCGTGCCCGAGAGCGCGGTGGTCAGCGCGCGCTCGATGCTCACCTCCCGCCCGTCCTGCGTGCGGTAGCGGCCGGCCTCGACGATGGCCTCGGTCTCACGCGCGATGCCGCGCAACCGTGCGCTCATCGGTACTCCCCCGTGTGGTGCATACGGGGCATGCTCGACGCTCCGACGGCATGGATGCAACCGGATTTCCGACGCACAGGGGCACCCTTGTGCGATCGATCCGTAGGGGTTTGGGTGGTGGGAAGGCACCGAGAAAAGGAGGCCCGGCATGTCGTACGACACCCCCGGGGACCACGGTCCGCCCGGCCGGTACCCGCCCCTGAACGAGGGTGAGGCCGAGGACTTACTGCGCTGCATCTGCTTCAAGACGGGACCGCCCCGCAAGGTCGGCGTCGAACTCGAATGGCTCATTCACGACCGGGAACATCCCCGCGTTCCTGTCCCGCACCACCGTCTCGAAGCGGCCGCCGACATTCTCCGGGCCCTGCCCCTGAGCGCGGCGCTCACCTTCGAGCCCGGCGGCCAGCTGGAGCTCAGCTCGCGCCCCGCCGACTCCCTGATGGCGTGCGTCGATGCCACCGCCGCCGATCTCACCGCGGTACGTGACGCCCTGAACCGGGTGGAGCTCGCACCGGTGGGTATCGGCGTCGACCCGTGGCACGCTCCGCGCCGGCTGTTGCGCGAGCCCCGCTACGACGCCATGGAGGAGCTGTTCGACCGCTCGGGACCGGCCGGCCGCGCCATGATGTGCACCACCGCGTCCGTCCAGGTCTGCCTGGACGCCGGAGAGGAGGAACCCGGTCCGCTCGGTTACGGGCGGCGCTGGCAGCTGTGCCATCTGCTGGGCGCGGTCCTGGTGGCGGCGTTCGCGAACTCGCCCTTGCGGCTCGGCCGCCCGACACCGTGGCGGTCCACCCGGCAGTCGCTCTGGGCCGACCTCGACCCGTGGCGGCCCCTGGCACCGTCCGGCAGTCTGCCGCCGCGCGACGCCTGGACCGCACATGTGCTGGACACCCCGGTGATGTGCGTCCGGAGCGGCACGGGCCCGTGGGCCGCGCCGGAGGGGCTGACGTTCCGCGACTGGATCCGCACCGGCGCGCCGAGACCACCGGTGCGCGCCGATCTCGACTTCCACATCAGCACGCTCTTCCCACCGGTACGCCCGCGCGGTCATCTGGAGCTGCGCATGATCGACGCACAGCACGGTGCGGACGGGTGGCTGGTGCCGCTCGCCGTCACCACTGCCCTGTTCGACGACCCGGAGGCCGCCGAGACCGTGTACCGCACCGTGAAACCACTGGCCGAGACCGCCGGGGCAGAGCCGGCGCCGCGCAATCCGCTCTGGGTCGGCGCCGCCCGCGACGGCCTGACCGACCCCGAGCTGCGGGCGGCGGCGGCCATCTGCTTCGAGGTCGCGCTGGAGGCGCTGCCCCGGATGGGCGCCTCCAAGGCCGTCCAGGACGCCGTGGCCGGCTTCAACGACCGGTTCGTGGCCCGGGGCCGATGTCCGGCCGACGATCTTCCCGAACTGCTCGCTTCGCTTCCGCCCGGCGGTCCGGGCCGGCATTCCGAGGGGCCCCGCTCATGACCGACTCCCCCGCTCCCACCGGATCCGCGCCTCACGGGGCGGATGCCGAGGCGCTCCGGCAGCGCGCCCTCGCCGCGCTGCTCACCGCCCGTGAACGCACCGCGCTGCTCACCGACAGCGTGGGCGACCATGAACTCACCGCCCAGCACTCGCCGTTGATGTCCCCACTGGTCTGGGACCTCGCGCACATCGGCAATCAGGAAGAGCTGTGGCTGCTGCGCGGGGTGGCCGGGCGGGAGGCGATGCGCCCGGAGATCGACGGGCTGTACGACGCCTTCGAGCACCCCCGGGCGACCCGCCCCTCGCTGCCGCTGCTGGCCCCCGCCGAGGCACGCGCGTACGCCGCGGAGGTACGCGGCCGGGCCCTGGACGTCCTCGACGGCACCGTGCTCGACGGCGGCCGCCCCCTGGTGCGGGCCGGGTTCGCCTTCGGCATGATCGCCCAGCACGAACAGCAGCACGACGAAACGATGCTGATCACCCATCAGCTCCGTTCGGGCCCTGCCGTGCTGGCCGCGCCCGTGCCGCCGGCCCCCACCGACACGGCGGGACTTCCCGCGGAAGTCCTGGTCTCGGGCGGCCCGTTCACCATGGGGACATCGACTGAGCCGTGGGCCCTGGACAACGAGCGTCCTGCGCATGTGCGCGACGTACCGGGTTTCTTCATCGACACAACCCCGGTCACCTGTGGCGCGTACCAGGAGTTCATCGAGGACGGCGGCTACACCGAGCAGCGCTGGTGGGCGCCCGAGGGGTGGGCGATGGTCCGTGAACACGAACTGGCCGCCCCCCTGTTCTGGCACCTGGACGCCGGTCAGTGGCTGCGCCGCCGCTTCGGGGTCACCGAGGCGGTGCCCGGGAACGAGCCGGTGCTCCACGTCAGCTGGTACGAGGCCGACGCGTTCGCCCGCTGGGCCGGGCGCCGGCTGCCCACGGAGGCGGAGTGGGAGAAGGCGGCGCGCCACGACCCGGTGTCGGGGCGATCCCGGCGCTACCCCTGGGGCGACGAGGACCCGGCGCCCGAGCTGGCGAACCTGGGCCAGCGCCATCTGCGGCCCGCGCCCGCGGGAGCGTACGCGCAGGGCCGGTCCCCGTACGGTGTACGGCAGTTGATAGGTGATGTGTGGGAGTGGACGTCGAGCGACCTCCTCCCGTATCCCGGCTTCTCGGCGTTCCCGTACCGCGAGTACTCCGAGGTGTTCTTCGGACCGGCCCACAAGGTGCTGCGCGGCGGTTCGTTCGCCGTGGACCCGGTGGCGTGCCGGGGGACGTTCCGCAACTGGGACCTGCCGGTGCGGCGTCAGATCTTCTCCGGGTTCCGCACCGCGAGGGACATGTGATGTGTCGTCATATCGCTTATCTGGGACCGCCGGTGCCCCTCGGTGACCTGCTGACGCGACCGCCCCACTGCCTCGTGCGCCAGTCCTGGGCGCCGAGGAACCAGCGGTACGGGACCGTCAACGCGGACGGCTTCGGCGTCGGCTGGTACGTGGACGGCGATCCGGTGCCCGGCCGCTACCGGCGCCGGGGCCCGGTCTGGGGCGACGAGACCTTCGCCGACCTGGCCAGGGTGGTGCGCAGCACGGCGCTGCTCGCCGCCGTCCGGGACGCCACCGAGGCGGGCGCCGACGGCGAGGCGGCGGCCGCGCCGTTCGCCGCCGGGCCGCTGCTGTTCAGCCACAACGGTGCGGTGAAGGGCTGGCCGCACTCCGTGGCTCCGCTCGCCGCGGCGCTGCCGCCGGCCGAACTGCTCGCCCTCACCGCGCGCTGCGACTCGGCCCTCGTCTGGGCCCTCGTGCGGCACCGGCTGGCCGACGGCGACGAACTGCCGCAGGCCGTCGCCGACACCGTGCTCGACGTGGCGGCCACGGCGCCGGAGTCCCGGCTGAATCTCCTGCTGACCGACGGCGCGACGATCGTCGCAACGGCCTGGGGCGACACCCTGTCGTATCTGGCCGAGCCGGGCCTGCGCACGGTCGTGGCCTCGGAGCCGTACGACGACGATCCGCGCTGGCGCACGGTCCCCGACCGCACCTTGCTGACGGCGACCCTTACCGACGTTCTGCTGACCCCGCTCAAGGAGCCCACTGAGTGAGTCCCTTTCTGCTGACCCGCACCCTGCCGGTGGACGCGACCGACGCGGCCCTGCGCGCCGATGTCCTGCACGGTCTGACCCGGCACCCGAAGACACTGCCGCCCAAGTGGTTCTACGACGCGCACGGCAGCGAACTGTTCGAGGAGATCACCCGGCTGCCCGAGTACTACCCGACCCGCGCCGAGCGCGAGATCCTGATCGACCGCGCCGACGAGATCGCCCGGGTGTCCGGGGCGCGCACCCTGATCGAGCTGGGGTCCGGGTCGTCCGAGAAGACCCGGCACCTGCTGGACGCGCTGCCCGCGCTGCACAGTTACGTACCGGTCGATGTGAGCGAGAGCGCGCTGCGCGGCGCCGCCGAGGCCCTCCTCGCCCAGCGGCCCGAGCTCTCCGTGCACGCCCTGATCGCCGATTTCACGGGCGGCCTCGCGCTGCCGGGAACACCGGGGCCCAGGCTGGTCGCCTTCCTCGGCGGCACGGTCGGCAATCTGCTGCCCGACGAGCGTGCGGTGTTCCTGAAGTCCGTACGATCGCTGCTCTCCCCCGGTGACGCGCTGCTGCTCGGCACCGATCTGGTGAAGGAGGAGAAGGTTCTGGTCGCCGCGTACGACGATGCGGCCGGGGTGACCGCGGAGTTCAACAGGAACGTACTGAGGGTCGTGAACCGGGAGTTGGGCGCGGACTTCGACCCGGCCGCTTTCGATCATGTGGCGCTCTGGGATCCGGAGCGCGAATGGATCGAGATGCGGCTGCGGGCCCGTCGGGCGCACACCGTGAAGATCCCGGGCCTGGATCTGGTGGTGGCCTTCGAGGCCGGTGAGGAGTTGCGTACGGAGGTGTCGGCCAAGTTCCGCGAGGAGGGTGTCCGGGCGGAACTGGACACGGCCGGTCTGCGACTGGATCAGTGGTGGACGGATTCCGGCGGCCGGTTCGCACTCTCGTTGGCGACGGCGGTCTGAGCGCGGCGGGCCAGGGCACGGCGGTCGGGCAGGCCGCTCGCCGGGATCGGCGGCAGGACGCGGATCTCGGCGGTCAGGCCGGCCGCCGTCACCACCCGCCACAGTGAGGCGAGGAGCGGATCGTCGCCGACGAACGCGGCCGCACCGGCCGGTGCGGTGTGCTCCGCCGGTACGGATCCCTCGTGGCCGGTCGGACGGCAGCCTGCTGCGGGCCCCGTCCGGCCGGTGGTCCCGGTGCTCCGCGACGGTGCGGCGCGGTAGGTGATGCGCACCGGCCGGACCGTGGCGTCCGCGTCGATCGCGGCCTGGAAGGCGGCGGGCCCGAACCGGCCTCCGGGGCCGCGCCCGCACCAGGTGGTGCCCTCCGGGAAGACGACCACGCGTGATCCGCCACGCAGCGCCGCCCCGATGGTGCGCACGGTCGCGGGCAGCGCGCGCAATCGATCGCGTTCGACGAAGAGCGTGCCGCCGCGTGCGGCAAGCGGGCCGAGCAGCGGCCAGCCGCGGATCTCGCTCTTGGCCAGCATCCGGCCGGGGAACACGGCCGCGACGAGCGGGATGTCCAGCCAGGAGATGTGGTTCGCGACAACGAGCGTGCCCGGCGCCCCGGGGTTGCCGTCGGGCGCCGCGGGTGTGCCGGTGATCCGTACCCGCACCCCGAAGGAGCGCATGACGCCGTACGCCCAGCGCCGGATCAGCCGGTCCCGCCGCGCCGCGCCGAGCAACGGCACGAACGGGGCGGCCAAGGCGCCGGCCAGGATGCACGCGCACCCGGCGAGCAGCAGGGCCGCGGCGGCCGGGCGGCCCCGCATCCGGCCCTCGTGACCGGCGCAGGTGCGCGGGGTGCAGGGTGCGGTGGGCAGCCAGGGGTTCATCGCAGCGGGGCGAGCGCGAGGAAGTGGCGCAGGTAGCGCGGGTCGGTGCGGCGCAGCGACAGCAGTACGTACAGGTCGGCGACGTTGAAATCGGGGTCGTGGGCGGGCGCCCCGCACACCTGGGCGCCGAGGCGCAGATAGCCGCGGAGCAGCGGAGGGAGCGTGGCGAGTCCGGTCGGTACCGGGGCCTCTGCCCCGGTGGGCTGCCAGAGGCGGTGGGGAGTGACCCAGTGGTCCTCGGGGGCCAGGTACTTGGTCCGTACGGTCTCCCACGCCCCGGCCGCCGCCGTGCCTCCGTCGGCGAGAGGGATCGAGCAGCAGCCCGCCAGCCAGTTGTGCCCGGTGCGTTCCATGTAGCGGGCGAGTCCGGCCCAGATCAGCGCGATGACGGCACCGTCCCGGTGGGCCGGGTGGACGCAGGACCGCCCGACCTCGACCAGGTCGTCGCGGATCGGGTCGAGCCGCCCGAGGTCGAACTCGCTCTCCGCGTAGAGGCGCCCGGCGATCCGTGCCCGGTCGGGCGGCAGCACACGGTAGGTGGCGACGATGTCGCCGGTCGCCTCCTCCCGTACCAGCAGATGGTCGCAGTACGCGTCGAACGCATCGCCGTCCAGGCCGGGTTCGGGTCCATCCAGCCTGGCGCCGAGCTCACCGGCGAAGACCAGATGGCGCAGTCGCTGGGCGGCGCGGACCTCGTCCTGGTCGGCGGCGAGGGACACCCGGTAGCGCGGCGGAGCGGGAGTGACGGACTGCGCGGGAACGACGGGCTGCGCGGGAGCGACGGACTGCGCGGGAACGACGGGCTGCGCGGGAACGGCGGGGGCGGCGGGGAGGGAGGTGACGGGCAGCGCGTTCATGACAATCTCCGGGGACGGATCGGCAAGGGCGGCCGCCAGGCCGCCGCACTGTGTGCGAAGGCCCGGCCCCTTACTTCTTCCGCGACCGGCTGGATTCGACATGACCGCTCGGGAGAGCCGAAATGTGCGAAGGCTGAATGCCGGGGGTGGCCGAGAACGGCCGTCCCGGGGCGACCGACGACGGCCCTCGGCACCCGGCTGACGGCCGATGGACCGCGCGGGTCAGCTCCCGGCGAGCTTGGAGGTGATCTTCTCCGAGGCGGTCTTCGCCTCCTGCTGCGGGTCGCCGCCTTCGAGCACCGCCGTCATGTACGGCTTGATCGGGTTGTCGGCCTCGACGTCCGCCCACTGCGGCGAGTTGGGGGTCGCGCGGCCCTCCGTGGCGCCACGGGCCATCGCCGCGGTGCCCTCCTGACCCACGACGACGCTCGCGAGACCGGGCTTGTTGGGCACGTAGCTCATGGTTCTGGCGAGCTCCTCCTGCCACTTCCGGCCCGCCAGCGCCTTGATCACTTCGATGCCCTCGGCACGCTGGTCGGCCTTGTCCGGGACGATCAGGTCGGATCCGCCGGTGAAGACGGCCCCGGGTGCCTTCGCGGTCTTGCCCGGGATCGGGAAGTAGCCCAGCTTTCCCTTGAGTTCGGGATTCTGCTTCTCGATCTGCGCGACGGTGCCGGGCACCGAAATGATCTGCGCGACATTCCCCTCGGCGAACACATCGGCCTGCGGGGGCTTTTCCTCGTCCGCGTTCTTGGGACCGTCGCCGAGCACCTGGAGTTCCTTGTAGAAGTTCATGCCCCTGAGCGCGGCGGGGCTGTCCAGAGTGCCTTCCCACTCGCCGCCCTTCTCCTCGGCCAGTTCGCCGCCCTCGTCCCAGATGAATCCGGCGAGGACATACCAGTTCTGGCCCGCGAGGTAGATGCCCTGATTGCCGTTCCGGTTCAGGAGTTGACTGTCGGTGATCCATTCGTCCCGGGTCTTCGGCGGGTTCTTTATGCCTGCCTGCGCGAAGAGCTCCTTGTTGTAGATCACCACTCGATTGGCCGCGTACCAGGGAATGCCGTACTGCATGCCGTCGATGCTGCCCGGGTCGGCGAGACCCGGCAGCCACTCCTCGCTGCCGAGATCGCGCACGGACTCCAGGGTGAGATCGCGCAGGCCACCGCTCTCCGCGTACTGGGCGACCTGAGTGTTTCCGACCTCGATGACATCCGGGGTGTCCTTGCCCTTGAGGGCGCCGATGACCTTCGGGCCGATGCCGCTCCAGCTCTGGAACTTGAACTCGAGCTCGATGGAAGGATGTTCGTCCTGATAAGCCTTTGTGAACCGCTTCAGGAAATCTGCGGAGACGCTGTCCTTCATCAGCCAGACCGTGACCTTCTTGCTGCTGGACGCCTCCGAGCCCGAGCCGAGTCCGCATCCCCCCAGTGCAAAGGTGGAAACGAGCGCGACGGCTCCGACGAGTATGCGGTTCTTCACCAGGTTCACCTTCTGCGAAACGGCACGACTGAATTCAGGGACCCGGTGTGGGGGACTGCGGGCGGCGCTCGCACGGGCGTGGCTGGATTTTGGTATGGACCAATGAATTGGTCAAGGCCCGTTCACGGGACATTCTGCACGTCGACCTCTCGCGGACTCCAGCCGGGTGAGGCACCGTGGTAGGGACGAGAGGAGACATAAGATGTCAAACCACACCTACCGGGTCACCGAAATCGTGGGAACGTCCCACGAGGGCGTCGACGACGCCATCCGCAGAGGCGTCGCAAGAGCTTCGGAAACGTTGCACAATCTCGATTGGTTCGAGATCACGCAGGTGCGCGGCGAGATCAAGGACGGCCGGGTCGAGCACTACCAGGTGGGCCTGAAAGTGGGCTTCCGGCTCGACGAGACGAGCTGATCCCGCCGGTCCGGCGCGACCGGACCGGGACGCGTCCGCCCGGTCGCACCCCGCCCGGTTCAGGTACGGCCCTCGCGCTCCTGCGCGTCCCTGAGCGCGGCCGACGCCTTCGCCCAGCGGGCCCGCACCACGGCGAAGCCCGCCTGCTCCGCCGCGTCACAGACGAGTTCGTCGTCGTCGACCAGCATCCGGACCTCACGCTCCCGGCCCAGTCGCTTCAGGATCTCCAGCTTGGTGTGCCGGGCCGGCCTTCGGTCGTCGTCACGGCGCATGTACACCCGCCCCTCGGGCAGCCCTTGTTCCGCCAGCCATGCCACGGTGTCCCGGCGGCACCGCTCGGGCCGTCCGGTGAGATACCTGACCTCGCACTGCTCGGCACTGCTCTGCGCCAGCCGCACTCCTTCGGGAAGCGGCGGATCGTCGACGGCCGCGGAGAAGAAGCCGTTCCAGTCGCGCCGACGCCCCTCCAGGTAGTGCTGCCGATGGCCGCTGTCCGCGAGCGTGCCGTCCAGGTCGAATACGGCCAGGGGCCGGTGGTCGCTTCTCACACCCCCAGCAAATCAGACCAGCGCGGCCACCAGCAGCACCAGTACGACCACCCCGGCCACCACCGCGGCGACCCGCAGGGACCGGCGCCGCGACCAGATCGGGAGAACCTCGGGACCGTCCGCTCCGGGGAACACGTAGAAGACGTGGTCGGGGTCGTCCGGGATCGCGACCGACACCAGTTGCAGCCACCCGATGTCGACGCGTCTGGCCACCTCGCCCGGCCGGGGCGCGAGTGCCGATTCGACCGCCTCGGCGTGGGCGGGGTCCAGGGCGTCGGGGAGCGGTTCGCCGGCCGAGGTCAGCGTGATGCGTTGCCACGCGCCGGTGCGTCCGGTCTGCTGGCGGACCCGCAGCGGGGGCGAGGGGTCCGGCAGTTTCGCCGCGCTCCGCTGCGGGGCGTGTCCGACCGATCCGCCCGTCCACCGGGTGACCAGGCCCGTGCCGTCACACGGGGTGTGCTTCGTCGACCTCTCGCCCGCACAGACCGGACAGTCCCTGAAGCCCGTGTCGTCGCACTGCCGGCACTTCTCGGTGCCCCGGCCCCGGCACTGCGGACAAGCGGTGCGGGGCTTGCGGCATTTCAGACAGGTGGTCCGCCCTGGAGGCTGCTTCTCCCGGGCCGGGCCGGGCCGGCCCGCGGTCCTTGCGGTGTTCGCCCGTCCCGTCGCACCAGGTGCACGGCTCCACGCCCTTGCAGGCCGGACACAACGGGCCGGTGTCGCACGGCAGTTTCCCCTTGGCCCGGCAGCGCGAGCACGGCTGCCGCCCTTCGTCGCAGCCGCAGGCGACCGTCCGCACCGAGCCGTGGAGCACGAGCTCCACCTTCCGCGAGCGGGCCGGGTCCTTCGGCGGCTCGACCGGATGGTCGCGCAGCTCCCCCTCGTACGTCGGCCGCCCCGATATGTCGTACCTGCCGGGCCTGGTCTCCGGCCGCGTGCTGCGGGTCTCCACGCAACGGACGATGCGCAGGTCGAGCATCGGAAGCCGGGCGATGTCCGCGCCGGTCCGCCGCAACTGCGGCCCCTGCCCCGGGCGACCGGTGTGCCGGGCGATCGCTTCGAGGATGTCGTCCTCGGACAGTGCGTCGGCCATGACGGCGCTTCCACCTCCCCGGTAGGCGCGCCCGCGCGCCCGACGCAGCGTACGGGCGGGGCCGTCCGGCGTTCAAGAGGGCCTACGAGGAGCCCATGAGGGCTGCACCCGGCGCCCGTTGCACCTCGACATGCGCGCCTGCCCGCGCGCGGATGAGTAATCCGTCGCTCACGTTCCGCGAAGATCGCAAAAGGTTGTACAGGATGCGCATGGAATCAAAAGCGTTCGCAAAGCTATATTCAGGTTTGTGGCATCCAACGTTAATCATGTGAAGCGAATACTCCTGCGATCAGGGAAGAGCCCCTACGACGTCGTCCCCGTCGAGCGCGCTCTCCACGAGGACGTGTTCGCCACCAACTCGGGCAACCTGATCTTCAGCGACGCCACTCACAAGATCCTTGAGACGCCACGTTCCGAGGTGGTGTCGAACGGCATCACCACCAGGGTCGCCGACGCGGACCGCATCAACAGCGAGTACGACGTCTTCGTCATCCCGCTCGCCAACGCCTTCCGGCCGTCCTTCGAACCGCAGCTGAAGCGGCTCACCCAGCTCATCTCGAAGCTGAAGATCCCGGTCGTCGTCCCCGGCGTAGGAGCCCAGACCGGCGTCAACTACTCCGCGGACCGGCTGAAGCCGATGCAGTCCACGGTCTACGAGTTCGTCTCCGCCGTGCTCGACCACAGCGCCTCGATCGGCGTGCGCGGGGAGTTCACCGAGCGGTATCTGCGGGACATGGGCTTCCGCGACGTGGACGTCATCGGCTGCCCCTCGATGTTCCTCCACGGCAGCAGGCTCGTCGTCCGGGAGGACGGCCGGGCGCTCGGGCCCGAGTCTCGCATCGCCGTCAACGGATCGCACGACGCGGTGCGCAAGCACAAGCTCGGGCGGATCATCGACCGCACCCACGCGCGCTACCCCCACCTCCGGTTCATCGGCCAGAACCTCTCCGACGCCCGTCAGCTGCACTGGCGCGACCTGTCGCATCAGAACGCCGCGGTGACCGGCATCCCCACCCACCCCGACCACCCCATGTACGGGGAGGGCAAGGTCCGGGTCTACATCGACCCGGTCACCTGGATGGAGGACCTCCGGGGCTTCGATTTCTCCTTCGGTTCCCGGATCCACGGCAACATCGCGGCGCTGCTGGCCGGCACGCCGGCCACCGTGCTCTGCGGCGACTCCCGGACGCTGGAGCTGTGCCGCTACTTCGACATCCCGCATCGGATGCTCAACAAGGTCGCGGCCGACCTCGACCCCGCCGATCTCTACGCCTCGGCGGACTTCGGGCCGCTGATGCGCGGCCACCAGGAGCGGTTCGACCGGTTCCTGAACTTCCTCGACAAGAACGGCCTGGAGAACACCTTCACCCACGGCGACGGCGGCACGGCCTTCGAGACCCGGATGAGCGGGCTGGCCTTCCCTCCGGGCGTCCGCCCCTGGGTCGGCACCGACGCCGCCACGATGGCACCGCGGCTGAACTGGCTCCAGTCCCAGCTGGCCGAACTCACCGCCGAGAACACCCAGCTCAAGCGGAAGCTCCAGAAGAACTCCTCGCTGCCCGTCCAGCGCTCCACGTACCAGCGCGCCCGCAGCGTCGTGGGAAGGCCCATCAAGCGCGCCCTGCGGCCCTCCCGATAGGCCCCTGCCCGAACTGATCCGCGAGGCCGGTCCGGCAGGGCCGGCCTCCGGTCGTTCCGGGCCCGGACGGCGACCGCCGCTCCGTGCCTAGAATCGGAGTGTTTGTCCCCTGGCTGTCGGCCTGCCCCGATCCGTACGGAGTCCCCGCGCACATGTCCACCCCCCACGATCCGTACGTCCGGGTGCGCGGCGCCCGTGAACACAATCTCCAGGACGTCTCGGTCGACATCCCGCGCGACACCCTCACCGTCTTCACCGGTGTCTCCGGTTCCGGGAAGTCCTCCCTCGCGTTCGGGACGATCTACGCCGAGGCCCAGCGCCGCTACTTCGAGTCCGTCGCCCCGTACGCCCGCCGGCTGATCCATCAGGTCGGCGCGCCCGCGGTGGGCGAGGTCACCGGACTGCCGCCCGCCGTCTCCCTGGAGCAGCGCCGCTCGGCGCCCGGTGCCCGTTCGTCCGTCGGGACGGTCACCACGCTCTCCAACTTCCTGCGGATGCTGTTCTCCCGGGCCGGGGAGTATCCAGCCGGTGCCGAACGGCTGGACTCCGACTCCTTCTCGCCGAACACCGCCGCCGGGGCCTGCCCGGAGTGCCACGGGCTCGGGCTCGTCCACCGCACCACCGAGCAGCTGCTGGTCCCCGACCCCTCGCTGTCGATCCGGGAAGGTGCGATCGCCGCCTGGCCGGGGGCGTGGCAGGGCAAGAACCTGCGCGATGTGCTGGACGCGCTGGGCCACGACATCGACCGGCCCTGGCGCGAACTGGGCGCCGAGGAGCGCGAGTGGATCCTGTTCACCGAGGAGCAGCCGGTGGTCACGGTCCATCCGGTGCGGGAGGCGGGGCGCATCCAACGCCCCTACCAGGGCACGTACATGAGCGCCCGCCGCTATGTGATGCACACCTTCGCGGACTCCAGGAGCCGCACCCTGCGGGCGAAGGCCGAGCGGTTCCTGACCAGTGCCCCGTGTCCGGCCTGCCACGGCAGCCGGCTGCGTCCGGAGGCGCTGGCCGTCACCTTCGCCGGCCGCACGATCGCGGAGCTGGCCGCGCTGCCGCTCACCTCTCTCGCCGAGCTGCTGCGCACGGCGGGCGGCAGCGACACGGCGCGGGTGCTGACGGCGGATCTGCTGGCCCGGATCGAGACGGTCACCGAGCTCGGCCTCGGCTATCTCAGCCTCGACCGGACGGCCCCGACGCTTTCCTCGGGCGAGCTGCAACGACTGCGTCTCGCCACCCAGTTGCGCTCGGGCCTGTTCGGTGTCGTCTATGTGCTGGACGAGCCGTCGGCCGGTCTTCATCCAGCGGACACCGAGTCGCTGCTGGGGGTGCTGGGGCGGCTGAAGGAGGCCGGGAACTCGGTCTTCGTCGTGGAGCACCAGATGGATGTGGTGCGCCGGGCCGACTGGCTGGTCGATGTGGGGCCGCTGGCCGGTGAGCACGGGGGCCGGGTGCTGCACAGCGGCCCCCCGGCCGGGCTCGCGGAGGTGACGGAGTCGGCCACCCGGCGGTTCCTCTTCGACGTCGGGCCCGCGCCGGTCCGGGAAGCGCGTACGCCGTCGGGGTGGCTGAGGCTGAACGGGGTCGACCGGCACAATGTACGGGGCGTGGACGCCGCGTTCCCGCTCGGGGTGTTCACGGCCGTCACCGGGGTCTCGGGGTCGGGGAAGTCGACGCTGGTCGGTCAGGTCCTGGCCGGTGCGCTCGCCGAACGGCAGGCCTCCGCCACCGCGGACCCGCCCGCGGAGCACCCCGCGCCGTGGTGCGCGTCGGCCCAGGGGCTGGAGGCGGTGGACCGGCTCGTGCAGGTCGACCAGCGGCCGATCGGCCGTACCCCCCGGTCCAATCTGGCCACGTACACCGGTCTCTTCGACGTCGTGCGGAAGCTGTTCGCCGATACGGACACGGCCCGGGAGCGCGGCTACAAGGCCGGACGGTTCTCCTTCAACGTGGCGGGCGGGCGGTGCGAGACCTGCCAGGGCGAGGGGTTCGTCTCCGTGGAGCTGCTCTTCCTGCCCAGTACGTACGCGCCCTGCCCGGACTGCCATGGCGCGCGGTACAACCCGCAGACACTGGAGGTCACCCTGCGCGGCCTGGACATCGCCCAGGTGCTGGACCTGACGGTGGAGTCGGCGGCCGGGTTCTTCGCGGGTACGCCGGCCGCCGAGCGCAGTCTGCGGACCCTGCTCGATGTCGGGCTCGGCTATCTGCGGCTCGGGCAGCCCGCGACGGAGCTGTCGGGCGGCGAGGCCCAGCGGATCAAGCTCGCCACCGAGCTCCAGCGCACCCGTCGGGGCCACACCCTGTATCTGCTGGACGAGCCGACGACGGGGCTGCACCCCGCCGATGTCGATGTGCTGATGCGGCAGTTGAGCGGCCTCGTCGACGCGGGCAGCACGGTGGTGGTCGTGGAGCACGACATGGCGGTGGTGGCGGGTGCCGACTGGGTGATCGACCTCGGCCCCGGCGGCGGCGACCGGGGCGGCCGGATCATGGCGGCAGGTCCGCCCGTGGACGTGGCCCGGACGCGGGAGAGCCGGACGGCTCCGTACCTCCGGGCCGCACTCCCTCTGGACTGAGCGCCCAATCCTCGTCGACTCCCCTATTTACCGTGCGAGTTGCCCACCCAGGCAAGCAAAGTGGAATGAAACGGTAAAGAACGTTGACAGTTAGTTGGTCCAGACCAATTATGGGCATGCCTCACGGCCGCTCCTCGCCGTGCGGCACGTGACCCCGGCCGGGAATCACAGGAACGGGCCGCGCCCCTCACCGGGTGCGGCCGAGCCGTGCGATCCGCCCGTTGCCTCACCCCGCTGGGAGCTGCCCCATGAGACGTCCAAGAACAGTCGGCGCCGTCCTGAGCGCCTTCGCCACCGCCGTCGCGTCCGCAGGTCTGATCCTCGGATCGGGCGCCGGCGCACAGGCCGCCGCGACCGCCGCCACTCCCCTGCCCGCGCACGTCTTCGCCCCGTACTTCGAGGCCTGGAACGGCGACAGCCCGGCCGCGCTCTCGCAGGCGTCCGGCGCCAAGTACCTGACCATGGCCTTCATCCAGACGGAGGCCCGCGGTTCCTGCACCCCCTACTGGAACGGCGATTCGGGCACGCCCATCGCCCAGTCCGAGTTCGGCGCCGACTTCACCACCATCCGCTCGCGCGGCGGCGATGTGATCCCGTCGTTCGGCGGTTACACGGCCGACAACGGCGGCATCGAGATCGCCGACAGCTGTACGAGCGTCGACTCCATCGCGGCGGCGTACGAGAAGGTCATCACGACGTACGACGTGTCCCGCCTCGACATGGACATCGAGGACAACTCCCTGGAGAACAGCGCCGGTATCGACCGCCGCAACAAGGCGATCAAGAAGGTCCAGGACTGGGCGGCCGCCAACGGGCGCTCGGTGCAGATCTCGTACACCCTGCCCACCACCACGAGCGGTCTGGCCGACAGCGGTCTCGCGGTGCTGGAGAACGCGGTGTCCAACGGCGCCAAGGTCGATGTCGTGAACCTCATGACGTTCGACTACTACGACGGCGCCTCGCACAACATGGCGCAGGACACCCAGACGGCGATCACGGGTCTCAAGGGCCGGCTGGCCGACCTGTACCCGTCGAAGACCGACGCCCAGCTGTGGGGCATGACCGGCATCATCGAGATGCCGGGCATCGACGACTACGGTCCGGCCGAGACGTTCACCACGGCCGATGCCACCTCGGTCTACAACTGGGCCGTTGCCAAGGGCGTCAGCACCCTGTCGTTCTGGGCGCTCCAGCGCGACAACGGCGGCTGCCCCGGCACCGGCGGGAGCGACACCTGCTCCGGCATCGCGCAGGACACCTGGTACTTCAGCCACACCTTCGCCCCGTTCACGGGCGGCGGCACCGGTCCGGTGACGGACGACTACTCGGTGGCCCTCGCGCCCGCTTCGGCGACGGTCGCCCCCGGCGGCTCCACGACGGCGACGGTGAACACCGCGGTCACCTCCGGCAGCGCGAAGACCGTCGCCCTGACGACGAGTGGGGCGCCCGCCGGTGTGACGGCCACGCTCAGCCCGACCTCGGTCACCGCGGGCGGGACGTCGAAGCTGACGGTCGGCGCGTCGGCGTCCGTGGCGCCGGGCACGTACAAGCTCGGTGTGACCGGCACCTCGGGCACGCTCAGCCACGCGGCGGTCCTCACTCTGACGGTGTCGGGGCCGGGCGGCGGCACCGGAGCCCTGGTGAACGGTGACTTCGAGACCGGCTCGCTCGGTCCCTGGACCTGTGAGTCCGGTGGCGCGGTCGTCTCCACCCCGGTGCACGGGGGTTCGCACGCGCTCGCCGCGGCGGCCACCGCGTCGCAGACCGGCGAGTGCGCGCAGACCCTCACCCTGTCCCCCAACACCAAGTACACGCTGAGCGGTTGGGTGCAGGGCAGCTACGGATACCTCGGGGTGCGCGGCGACGCGACGGCGAGCGTCTGGGGTTCGTCGAGCGGCTACGCGAAGCAGTCGGTGACGTTCACCACCGGATCGACCGGCACGGTGACCGTCTATCTGCACGGCTGGTACGGGCAGGGCACGGTCTACGGCGACGACATCTCCGTGACGTCCTGATCCGCCGGAGCGGATGAGACTTCCTGGTCCCGGGGGTGGGCGGCCTCCGGGACCAGGAACTCGCACTCCGCTCAGCGGCGCACCTTGCGGGTGGCCCGCAGCCACTCCTTGTTCATGGCCGAGATCGACGGCAGCGGGATGCCCTTGGGGCAGGCGGTGGCGCATTCGCCGGTGAGGGTGCAGCCGCCGAAGCCCTCACTGTCCATCTGGCCGACCATGTCGAGGACCCGGGTCTCGCGCTCCGGGGCGCCCTGCGGCAGGACGTTGAGGTGGTTGATCTTCGCCGAGGTGAAGAGCATCGCCGAGCCGTTGGGACAGGCCGCCACGCAGGCGCCGCAGCCGATGCACTCGGCGTGCTCGAAGGCGAAGTCCGCGTCCGGCTTGGGCACCGGGGTGGCGTGCGCCTCGGGGGCGGTGCCGGTCGGGGCGGAGATGTAGCCGCCGGCCTGGATGATCCGGTCGAAGGCCGAACGGTCCACGACCAGGTCCTTGACGACCGGGAAGGCCGAGGCGCGCCACGGTTCGATGTCGATCGTGTCGCCGTCCTCGAAGGACCGCATGTGGAGCTGGCAGGTGGTGGTGCGCTCGGGACCGTGGGCGTCGCCGTTGATGACGAGACTGCAGGCGCCGCAGATTCCCTCGCGGCAGTCGTGGTCGAAGGCGACTGGGTCGTCGCCGGCGAGGATGAGTTCCTCGTTGAGGGTGTCGAGCATTTCGAGGAACGACATGTCCTGCGAGATGCCGTCCACCTCGTAGGTGGACATGGCGCCGGGTGCGTCGGCGTTCTTCTGGCGCCAGACGCGCAGGGTGAGCTTCATGCGTAGCTCCGCTGGGTGGGGTGGACGTACTCGAAGACGAGGTCTTCCTTGTGCAGGACGGGGGCCCGGCCGGTGCCGGAGAACTCCCAGGCGGCGGCGTAGGAGAACTCCTCGTCCCGGCGGGCGGCTTCGCCGTCCGGGGTCTGCGACTCCTCGCGGAAGTGGCCTCCGCAGGACTCGGCGCGGTGCAGTGCGTCGAGGCACATGAGCTCGGCGAGCTCCAGGTAGTCGACGATGCGGTTGGCCTTCTCCAGCGACTGGTTGAACTCGTCGCCGGTGCCGGGCACCTTGATGCGGCGCCAGAACTCGTCGCGGATCTGCGGGATCCGGTCGAGCGCCTTGCGCAGCCCGTCCTCGGTGCGCGCCATGCCGCAGTACTCCCACATGAGTTCACCGATCTCTCGGTGGAAGGAGTCGGGGGTGCGGTCGCCGTCGACGGAGAGCAGCAGGTTCAACCGGTCCTCGGTGTCGGCGACGACCTCCTCGACCGCGGGGTGCGAGGCGTCGACCTCGTCGTGGTGCGGATTGCGGGCCAGGTAGTCGTTGATCGTCGACGGGAGGACGAAGTAGCCGTCCGCGAGGCCCTGCATCAGCGCGGACGCGCCGAGCCGGTTGGCACCGTGGTCGGAGAAGTTGGCCTCGCCGATGGCGAAGAGGCCCGGAACGGTGGTCTGGAGGTCGTAGTCGACCCAGAGTCCGCCCATCGTGTAGTGCACGGCCGGGTAGATCCGCATCGGCGTCTCGTACGGGTCCTCCGCCGTGATCCGCGCGTACATGTCGAAGAGGTTGCCGTACTTCTCCTCGACCTTGTCCCGGCCCATCCGCTGGATGGCCTCGGCGAAGTCCAGGTAGACGCCCTGGCCGCCGGGGCCGACGCCGCGGCCCTCGTCGCAGACGTTCTTCGCGGCGCGGGAGGCGATGTCCCGGGGGACGAGGTTCCCGAAGGCGGGGTAGATGCGCTCCAGGTAGTAGTCGCGCTCGTCCTCGGGGATCTCGTTGGCGGGACGGGTGTCGCCCTCGGCCTTCGGGACCCAGATCCGGCCGTCGTTGCGCAGCGACTCGCTCATCAGCGTGAGCTTGGACTGGTGGTCGCCGGTACGCGGGATGCAGGTGGGGTGGATCTGGGTGAAGCAGGGGTTGGCGAAGTACGCGCCGCGGCGGTGGGCACGCCAGACGGCGGTGGCGTTGGAGTTCATGGCGTTCGTCGACAGGTAGAAGACGTTGCCGTAGCCACCGCTGGCCAGGACGACCGCGTCGGCGAAGTAGGTGTCGATCTTCCCGGTGACGAGGTCGCGCGCGACGATGCCGCGGGCCTTGCCGTCGACGATGATCAGGTCGAGCATCTCGGTGCGGGCGTGCAGTTCGACGTTGCCCGCGGCGATCTGCCGGGAGAGCGCCTGGTAGGCGCCGAGCAGGAGCTGCTGTCCCGTCTGGCCCCGGGCGTAGAACGTGCGGGAGACCTGGACGCCGCCGAAGGAACGGTTGTCGAGGAGGCCGCCGTACTCGCGGGCGAAGGGGACGCCCTGGGCGACGCACTGGTCGATGATCTCGACGGAGATCTGGGCGAGCCGGTGGACATTGGACTCACGGGCGCGGAAGTCGCCGCCCTTGACGGTGTCGTAGAAGAGCCGGTGGATCGAGTCGCCGTCGTTGCGGTAGTTCTTCGCGGCGTTGATGCCGCCCTGGGCGGCGACCGAGTGGGCGCGGCGGGGCGAGTCCTGGAAGCAGAACTGGACCACGTGGTAGCCCTGTTCGGCGAGGGTCGCGCCGGCCGAGCCGCCGGCGAGGCCGGTGCCCACGACGATGACGGTGTGCTTGCGGCGGTTGGCCGGGTTGACCAGCTTGGCCTCGAAGCGGCGGGTGTCCCAGCGTTCGGCGACGGGTCCCTCGGGGGCCTTGGTGTCGACGACGGGCGCGCCGGTCTCGTAGTGCGGGTAGTCGGTCATGTCAGCTCACGACTCCGGTCATGACGGCGACGGGTATGGAGATGAAGCCCAGCGTCAGCACGAGTGCGAGGGCGTTGGCCATGGTCTTGAGGACGCGGTCACGCGTCGCGCTTCCGGCGCCGAGGGTCTGGGCGGCGCTCCAGAAGCCGTGCTGGACGTGGAGTCCGAGGGCGAGCATGGCAACGATGTAGATGGTGTTGCCGTACCAGGTGGAGAAGGTGTCGATGACGTTCTGGTACGGGTGCCCGGCCTGGAATCCGCCGGAGTGCACGGTGCCCGTCGTCAGGTCGAGGATGTGCCAGACGATGAACAGGCCGAGGATGACCCCGCCCCAGCGCATGGTGCGGGTGGCGTAGCTGGCGCGTGGCTTCCTGTGCACGTACTTGGCGGGTCGCGCCCGGATGTCGCGGCGGCTCAGCTGGTACGCGGAGGTGGCGTGCAGCACCACGGCGGCGACGAGTACGACGCGGGCGATCCACAGGGCCCACTCGTAGTGCAGGAAGGGCTCGCCCATGGTCCGCAGCCAGTGCGCGTAATGGTTGAACTCGCCGGACCCGAAGAAGATCTTCAGGTTGCCGATCAAATGGGCGACCAAGTAGAGGAGCATGATCAGGCCGCTCACGGCCATGACCGTCTTCTTGCCCAGGGACGAGTCCCAGAGCGTACGCGTCATGGACGGCCGTCGGTCCGTCCGGGTTGCCAATGCCATGGACACGACGTTAGGACCGATCCACCCCATCAGTCCAAGACATTGAATGGCTCATGTTCATAGGCTTAGGCTATCGTGCCAGTCAGGACGACACGACCTGGGAGTGGGGGCTCATGCAGTTCCAACAGCTGACGTATTTCGTGGCCGTGGCCGAGACCCGGCACTTCACCCGCGCCGCCGAGGAGGTGCATGTCTCGCAGCCCTCGCTCTCCCAGCAGATCAGAGCACTGGAGAGCGAGCTGGGGGCGGAGCTGTTCAGCCGGGCGCGCGGCAACATCACACTCACCGACGCGGGCGAGGCCCTGCTGCCGCTGGCCCGCCGCATCCTCGCGGACGCCGACACCGCACGCCACGAGGTGCAGGAGCTGGCGCAGCTGCGCCGGGGCCGGGTCCGGCTCGGCGCGACGCCCAGCCTCTGCACCGGCCTGCTCCCCGAGGTGCTGCGCGCCTTCCACGACCGGCATCCGGGGATCCAGCTGCTGCTGGAGGAGGGCGGCTCGCTCGACCTGGTACGGGAGCTGGCGCGCGGCGCACTGGATCTCGCCCTGGTGGTGCTGCCGCTGCCCGCCGCGTCCCCCGCGCTCACGACGGTCGAGCTGCTCCAGGAGGACTTGGTCGTGGTGTCGTCGGCCGGGGCGCCGCGGCCCGGCCGGGGCGGGAGCGTACGGATCGCCGACCTCCAGGGGGAGCCCCTGGTGATGTTCCGGCACGGCTACGACCTGCGGGAGCTGACGGTCGCCGCCTGCCGGGCGGAGGGGTTCGAGCCGTCGTTCACGGTGGAGGGCGGGGAGATGGACGCCGTGCTCGGCTTCGTCCGGGCGGGGCTCGGGATCGCGGTGGTGCCCAGCATGGTCGCCGTCCGGTCCGGCCACGACCTGCGGACCACACCGCTGGCCCGGCCGGGCCTGCGGCGCACGATCGCGCTCGCGCACCGCAGCGACGTCGCTCCGCCGCGCGCGGCACGCGAGCTGCAGAAGGTGCTGCTCGCCGCCGGACGGGCCTGAGCCGGCCCGTCCGGCGGTGGGGTACGGGACGGCCTCGGGCGCCCCGTACCCCCGCCCGCTCACACCGCGTCGGCCAGCAGCAGCGAGTGGATCCGGTCCGGTGCGCCCGGCCGGGCGTAGTACCAGCCCTGAGCCGTGTCGCAGCCCAGCTTCCGCAACTGCTCCGCCTGGGCCCCGGTCTCCACGCCCTCCACCGTGACCGCGAGGTCCAGGCTGTGCGCCAGCGAGACGATCCCCTCGACGATCTTCAGGTCGACCGGGTCCGCCGGATGCTGCTGCATGCCCATCGTGAAGGAACGGTCCAGCTTGAGCACGCTCACCGGCAGCCGGCGCAGATTCGCCAGGTTCGAGTACCCGGTGCCGAAGTCGTCGAGCGCTATGTCGACACCCATGTCCGCCAGTTGCCGCAGCGGCTTGAGCAGGTCGTCGTCCGCGCCGATGAGCGCGGACTCGGTGACCTCCAGGCAGAGCGCCCCGGGTTCGAGCCCCGAGCGCTCCAGCACATCGACCGTCTCGGCGACCAGCCGGGGATGGTGCAACTGGGTCGGTGAGAGGTTGACGTTGATCCGCAGCGGGCCGCCGTCGGTGTGCCGCTCCTGCCAGTAGTTGGCCTGCCGTACGGACTCCTCCAGCACCCAGCGGCCCAGTGGCACGATCAGCCCGGTGTGCTCGGCGAGCGGGATGAACCTGTCCGGGCCGAGCACCCCGTGCTGCGGGTGGCACCAGCGCACCAGCGCCTCCGCACCGTGCACCGTGCCGTCGTCGAGGTGCACGAGCGGCTGGTACTCGATGAAGAACTCACCGCGCTCCAGGGCGGCGGGCAGCGCGGTGGTCAGCCCGTGCCGCGTGATGGCGCGGGCATCCGCCTCGTCGTCCGCGAGCTCGAACCGGTTGCCGCCCGCGGACTTGGCCCGGTACATCGTGATGTCGGCGCTGCGCAGCACCTCGGCGGCATTGCGCTTTCCGGCCGGGCCTTCGACGACCCCGATGGATCCGCGTACGGTCAGCTCACGGCCCTCCAGGCGGATCGGGGTGCCGAGCACACCGAGGATGCGGCAGGCCAGCTCGTCGACCTCCGTCTCGGTGTCGGGGCCGGTGGTCAGGGCCACGAACTCGTCGCCGCCGAGCCGCGCGACCATCTCGCCGGGCGCGGTCGCACAGCTCTGCAGCCGGTCTGCCACCTCGACCAGCAGCCGGTCGCCCGACGCGTGACCCAGGCTGTCGTTGATCGCCTTGAAGCCGTCCAGGTCGAGGTAGCACAGGCCGAAACGGCTGCCGTCGTCGGCGGACAACGCCTTCTCCAGACGCTCGAAGAACAGCGTCCGGTTGGGCAGGCCGGTGAGCGCGTCGTGCGTGGCCTCGTACCGCAGGCGCAGATTGAGCAGCCGGCGCTCGGTGGTGTCCTCCATCAGCGCCAGCTGATACTGCGGCCGGCCCTCGGCGTCACGCAGCAGCGACACCGTCAGATTGGTCCACAGCACGGTGCCGTCGTTGCGGTAGTACGGCTTCTCGACCCGGTAGTGCTCACGTTCGCCACGCACCAGCTCGTCGTAGTACTTCCACACGTGCGGCGAGTCCTCGGGGTGGACCCACTCGTTGACCTTGTGGCTGCGCACATGGTGGTCGAGACCGCCGAACATCCGGGTGAGGGTGTCATTGACCTCCAGCACATTGCCGTCCAGGTCGGCGATGCCGATGCCGATGGCCGCGTCCTTGAACACGGCGCGGAAACGCGCCTCGGTCGTGTGCAGGGCGCGTTCGGCGTCGGAGCGGGCGGTGAGCGCCGAGCGCGCGATGGCCTCCTGCTCGGTGAGCGTGCGTTCACGCAGCGCCTGGGTGAAGCCGCCCGCGAGGGCGTGCTGTATCCGGGCGCAACGGGCCCTGCTGTCCTCGGTCGACAACGCGGTCACGCCGTTGCTTCCGCAATAGAGCACCAGATACGAGTCGACGACGCCGAGCGTGCTGCTCAGCGCATCCGGGTCCGTGCAGTGCGCGGCGACCAGGGCAGCACCCACCTCGCTCGCGGGAGCCGCGTCGAAGGGCCGGGCGTGCAGGATGTCACTGAGCCCGCGGGCCAGCGGCAGCAGGTGCTGTTCGAACTCCGCGCGCGTCAAGGAGGTGGCCGTCGAGGGGAAGATGGCCCTGCTCCAGATCGTGGCGAATCTCCGGAGCCGGCCCTCGGGACCGTCGGGCTCCGTGTCCGGTGTGCCGGACGACTGGGCGGGAATACTCACGCCTTGCGTCCCACTCCCGCGAAGCCCGAGAACGCGAATGGGTCCTCCTGCTCCGCCACCACCGGGCTGTCCGGACGCCAGTGCGGCATCGACACGAGTCCGGGCTCGACCATCTCGTACCCCTCGAAGAAGCTCGCGATCTCGTCGCGGGACCGCATCACCAGGGGGTTGCGGATGCTCTTGTAGACCTCGACCGTGCCGCCCGCCTCCTCACGCGTCAGCGGAATTCCCTCGTACGAGGCGTGGGTGAGGACGATGAGGCTGCCGGGGGCGAGTGCTTCACGCAGTTCGGCGACCGCGGTCTGCGGGTCGTCGGAGTCCTCGATGAAGTGGAGCACCGCGACGAGCAGCAGGGCCACCGGGCGGTCCAGGTCGAGCAGTCCGGAGACCTCCGGGCTCTTCACGATCTCCTGCGGGCGGCGCAGATCCGCGGCGGCGATCACCGCCCGGTCGTTTCCGTCGAGTACGGCCTGGCTGTGCGCGACCGCGACCGGGTCGTGATCGACGTACGCCACCCGGGCCCCGGGGTCGGCCGCCTGGGCGACTTCGTGAACATTACCGAAGGTCGGTATTCCGGAGCCGATGTCCAGAAACTGATCGATGCCCTCGCTCACCGCGTAACGCACGGCTCTGCGCATAAAGGCGCGATTCGCCTGCATGATCTTGGGGAGCCCCGGCATGAACTCCATGGCCTTGCGCGCCGCTTCCCGGTCCACCTCGAAATTGTGCGATCCGCCCAGATAGAAGTCGTACATGCGGGACACGCTCGGCACCGAAATGTCTATGCCTCGCGGTGCCCAGGCGGGACGCTCCATCAATGTCTCCAACAAGTCGCCACGGCGATCCGGCCATGTTCATGGTCAGTGTTGACCAGAGGCTACTGATCGTCTGCCAAGAGAGCGAGCGGAAACGGAAATTAGCCGTCCGTTATTGGTCACACACCAGTGGCATGTGCAACCGGCCCGTCGCTGCGTGTGACATTGGACGTCGAACCCGCCCCGGTGGGACACCGGGTGATAGTGGGAGCGCCATGCACCGCTCACACCTTGGCTGTTGACGTATCCGGTGATGCCGCCGGTTTCACATCCCGGAAAAAAGGTCTGGACCGGACGGCGGCCGATGTCCGGCCACTTGAGTGGGCGGGGCCGATTGCGGGTGGAAAATCCCTTGGCGTGACGCCATTGGCAGCATTCTTTACCAATGGGGCAATGAACGGTCGCTGCAAGGGTTCCGAATCCCTGCGGGCCGAAAGCCGCGGCGGAACGAGCAGGCTCCGCGCCGTCGGCCCACCGTCTTCCACCCGTCACGAGCAAGGGGTTCGGCCGGCGACCGCGTCAACTTCCGCACGGAGCGTCCCCGTTGCCAAGCGCGCTCGCTCCGTCCCCGACCTCCGGCACGGACCGCGTCCCCACCTGGTTCAACTGGGCCTCATGGTCTCCCCCGGCGCCAAACACCCACCGCCCCATGTCCCCACCATCAGGCGAATCCGGCGCCACCGCCGCGTGTCCCGCGACCGGCCGGAACATGCTCCCGGTCGTGTACGGATCACTCATAGGACGGCTCACGGCAGCCGTCGCCCTTCTCTGGCTGCTGAGCGCCCCGGCGCCCGCGGTCGCGGACAGCTGCGCGTACGCCTCCATCGGTGAGAGCGGCGGCAGTTCATCGGTCGCCACGTCGGGCGACGGTCACTGCCACGCGGGCCCGCTGCCCGAGCCGACGCCACCACTCACCCCACGACCGCCACCACCGCCACCACCGCCACCACCGCCTCCTCCGCCTCCTCCTCCACCGCCACCCCCTCCGCCGCCCCCGCCGTCGCCGGCACCGCCACGGCCGGAGCCCGTGCCACCACCCCCTGCGCCGGCACCCACACCCACGCCCACCCCCTCGCCCTCCGTACGCCCCACACCCCCCGCGCCCCGGCCCGTGGCGCTGCCCGCCTATCGCAAGCCACCGCGCAAGGTCGTGCGGCACGGCACCTCCGTGGTCACCTTCACCCTGCTGATCACGGCGCCCGCGGTGTTCGCGGTCGCCGTACTGCGTCCCCGCTCCCGCTGACCTCCGGAGGATCACAATGTCGGAATGGCTTGTTCTCGCCCTCGCCATGGTCGCGGCCAGCGCGGTCGTCCTGACCATCGCCGTGCTCAACAACCGCCGGATCGGGGAGGACGACGACCCGTCCGAGACCCCTGACGTCATCGAGTACATGACGATGATGATCGGCGTGGTCTACGCGATCGTGCTGGGCCTCGCCATCGCGGGCGTCTGGGAGGGCCGCGGCGCCGCCCAGGAGTACGTGCGTCAGGAGGCCCAGGCCCTGCATGAGGTGCACGTCCGCTCCGCCGTCTACCCGGCCGAGGTGCGCTCCCGCATCCGGGCCGACGTCGATGCCTATGTCCACCATGTCGTCCACGACGAGTGGCAGGCGATGAGCGAGCACGGCACCCTCACAGCCGAGGGGACCCGTCTCCTGGGCCAGGTGCGTGCCGACGTCACCCAGTACCGGCCGAGGAACGACCACGAGGGGCAGGCATATCAGCCACTGGTCGACGAGGTGGCCGCGGCCGACGACGCACGCAGCGCGCGCGGACAGAGCGCCGGTGCGACCATGCCGGGCGTGGTCTGGTTCGGCCTGATCATCGGAGCCCTGGTGACCGTCGGGCTGATGTTCACGCTGCAGATCCGCAGAACCTTCCGCGAACTGCTGCTGGCCGGCCTCTTCAGTGTCCTGATCGCCTTTCTGCTCTTCCTGATCTGGGACTTCGACTCCCCCTTCGGGCGGGAGATCTCGGCCACCGCGGCGCCGTTCCTCGATCTGTTCCCACGCGCCGCGGGCGGATAGGGCCCGGCCGGCCCCGATCCGCCGGACAGGCCCTTTCGGACCGTCAGAAGGCGGGGGGTGCGCCGCTCGGGCGAAGCCGGTGCCCCGAGCGGCGCACTCCGATCGCGAGCAATATGCACGGCTCCTAGCGTTTGGCGCGTCGAGGTGCATTTCTGACGCTTTGTGGAAACTCGTTCCGCAAGTGCTCCTCGGGGACCCGGAGGAATCACCCATGCGCGTAATACGTGTCGCACCCGTCGCCCTGCTCGGCGCCGCTGCCATCGCCCTGACCGTTCCGGCCGCAACCGTGTATGCCGCGACGTCGGGGGGCGCGTCCTCCGCGACCGGATTCACCGTCACTCCGTCGGTGATCGCGCCGGGAAGCCAGGTCGTCCTGGCCGCCCGGGGGTGCTCTACCACCGCAACCGCCGGCTCGGGCGTCTTCGACACCGTCACCATTCCCCGCGGTCGCTCCGCCGCGGCCACGGTCGACTGGGACGCGAAACCCGGCGCCTCCTACGAAGTGACGTTCATCTGCAACACCTCGCCCGGCTCCCCGGTGAAGACCGGTCTCACGATCGCCGCGGCCCCGAAGCCGCCCACCACGGGTTCCACGGTGGCTCCGGCCGGTGTGCAGAGCGGCCTCGGTGGTGGCATCGGCACGATGAACACCACGCAGATCGCCGCCGGGACGGGGTTGGCGGTGGTCGTGGCCGCCGGCGCCGTCCATATGGCACGCCGTCGTGGGGAGAGCCGCTCGCACTGAGAGCAGGGGCAGTGCCGACCGGACGAGAAGTCGCCCCGGGTCCTCCCTCAGGACCCGGGGCGACGGACGTGGCGGGGCTGTGCCGGTGTCGTCCCGGTCAGGATCCCGCACGGTTCTTCTTCCGGCGGCGTACGAGGAGCACACCTCCGCCGACGATCGCCGTGACGACCGGACCGGCACCGAGTTCCATCTCCGCGGGCACGGCCGCCACCGAGCCGCCCAGGCCGCCCGGCGCACCCGGGCCGTCCGGCACGAAGAACCTGTCGGCCGCCGGTCCGGCGAGCCCGATGACGGCGACGGCGGTCGCCCCGACCACGAGAGCATGTACAGCACGCATCGTCCGAACCTCCGGCGGGAAGCGCCCGGAGCCCTTCGCGCCCCGGGACGGATCGACGAGAACGCCTCCCATGACGAACCCTCACCAGAGCTTCGGTCCACCGCATTTCGGGCGGGGCCGTCGGGGCGCCACCCGTTCGCCCCGCCCTGATCGCAGCACGGCCGTCCCGCGCCTAGCGTTCCAATCGTCGCGACGAAGGGAGCATCATGGGCCGGGACGGCTGGCGCGTCGAACGGACCAGGCACTCACCGTGGGGCGCCGTCGCCCTGGTGGTGCTCACCGGCCTGGCCCTGATCCGCAACGGTGCGGACATCTCACCGGGCGCCCCGGCACACGGCGACACCGGCAGGACGGACCTGTGCGTCGTCGCCTGCGGTGGCGGCTTCACGGACGACGACGGCCATGACGGCAGCACCGTCGCCCTCGGTCGCCACCCGCTCAACGGCGCTGCGGCACCGTGATCCGGTAGCCGTCGTCGAGCAGTTCGGGCAGGTACCGCCGCAGCGCGGCCACGCTCTGCGAACGGTCGCCCCCGGCGTCGTGCGACAGCACGACGACGCCGGGAGCGGCCCCTTCCCGGACCCGGCGGACGATCGTGCCGACTCCGGGTTCGGTCCAGTCCAAGGTGTCGACGGTCCAGGCCATCGGTTCCATGCCCATGTCGGCAGCGATCTCGAAGGAGTTGCGGTTCCACGCTCCGTACGGTGCCCGGTACCAGAGCGGCGCGGCACCGGTGATCCGCTCGATGACCTCGCTGGTGGGTTCGAGTTCGGCGCGGACACCGGCCCGGGGGAGTCTGGTGACCAGAGGGTGGTTCCAGGAGTGGTTTCCGATGGTGTGGCCGTCGTCGGCGATGGCCCGCACCAGGTCCTGGTTGTCGTTGGCCATTTCTCCGCAGAGGAAGAACATCGCGCGGACATCGTGTTCGCGCAGGGTCGCGAGGATGTGCGGGGTGTAGAACGGGTCGGGCCCGTCGTCGAAGGTGAGAACCATGGCATGCCCGATCCCGGGCAGTTCCTCGAAGGGTCTCGTGCGGACCGGCGGCGCCGCCGGCCGGAAGCGGGGCGGGGTGCCCGCGGTCATGGGCTGGAGCCGGTAGGCGGTGGGCCCCGCCCGGAGGGCCGACGGCGGTCCGGCTGCCCCGGCCGTGGGCGGTGCGGTCGCCCGGACCGGTTCTCCGGCCGGATCCGCGGCGATCACGGGCACGGCTGCGGCCGCACCGAGTCCGGCGGCCAGTCGAAGCAGCGTCCTGCGCCCCGGCAGCCTCTGATCATGTTTCATGGCCAACTGCTCGCACGGCGGCGGCCCGGCCCTTGCCATCGACACCGGTCGCGGAGGGTTTTGCACCCAATGGAGGGATCTCCGGCGAGGCATCCGGCAGCTTCGGACGAGGCCGTACCGCAGCCCGCTCCGGGGTCGGACCGGGCAGCGGATAGCCTCACTGCCGTGACAGAACCGCAGCACCATATGTTCGAACGTGGCACAGACGGCCCGAAAGTGATCGTCGCAGGCCTCGACGGGTCCGATTCCTCCATGCGTGCCGCGGCCTACGCTGCGGGGCTCGCCCGCCGCCAGGGCGCCATGCTCGCCCTCGTCTATGTCCAGCCCGTGCTGCCCGCGGGGGCCTCGCTCGGCGCGCCGGTCGCCGATGCGACGGGCGAGATCGCGGAGGGGCTGGTGAGCGAGATCCGGGAGGCGACGCAGCGGATGAAGGACATATGGGATGTGCGCTGGGAGTTCCACACCTTCCGCGGCGACCCGTACAACGGACTCGTGACCGCGGCGGACGAACTGAAGGCGGATGCCGTGGTCGTGGGCGCCTCGGAGTCGGCCGGGCACCGGTTCATCGGCTCGGTCGCGATCCGGCTGGTGAAGGCGGGCCGTTGGCCCGTCACGGTGGTCCCGTAGGCGCCGCGGAATCCTCCGCTCCGTCGGACGGCACGCCGTCTTCCGCACCGGCTCCGCCTGGGCCATCATGAGCGCCCGTCAGGGACAGCCGGCAGCGGAGAGGTGACTCATGGCAAGGCTGCGAGTGGGCGAGGGCGTACTGCGCCGCAAGCCGATCGAGCAGATCGACGAGAAGAGTCCCGCGGGGGAAGTCGCCTCTCAGCTCACCAGAACGCTCGGACTGTGGCAGCTCACCGCCATCGGTGTGGGCGGCATCATCGGCGCGGGCATCTTCACCCTCGCCGGCACGGTGGCGAACGGCACCGCCGGTCCCGCGGTACTGGTCTCGTTCCTGATCGCCGGAGTGGCGAGCGCGGCGGCCGCGTTCAGCTACGCGGAGTTCGCGGGCCTGATCCCGAAGGCCGGCTCCGCGTACACCTACGGATACGCGGTGCTCGGCGAGCTGGTGGGCTGGTTCATCGGCTGGGACCTGCTGCTGGAGTACACGGCGATCGTGGCGGTGGTCGCGATCGGCATCTCCGGCTACTTCAGCTTCCTGCTGGGGGAGATGGGGCTCGAAGTGCCGAAGTGGATGCTGGGCGCGCCCGGCACCGGCGACGGCCACCGGGTGGACCTGTTCGCCGCGCTGCTCTGTCTGCTCGTCGCGTACCTGCTGACCCTCGGGATCAAGAACGCGGCCCGCTTCGAGACGGTCGTGGTCGTCCTGAAGGTCCTGGTCGTCCTGCTGGTCATCGGCGTCGGCGTGTTCCACATCGACACCGCCAACTACAAGCCGTTCTTCCCGTTCGGGGTGAGCGGGGCCTTCACCGGTGCGGCCACGGTGTTCTTCGCGGTGTTCGGGTACGACGCCATGTCGACGGCCGCCGAGGAGTCCAAGGACGCCCAGCGCCACATGCCGAAGGCGATCCTGTACTCCCTCGGGATCTCCATGGTGCTCTATGTGGCGGCGTGTCTGGTGCTGACGGGGATGCAGAGCTACAAGGACATCGACCCGGAGTCCGGATTCTCCACGGCCTTCAAGTCGGTGGGGCTCAACCGGCTCGCCGATGTGATCGCGGTGGGCGCGATCATCGGCATCCTCACGGTGATGTTCACCTTCATGCTCGGGGTGACCCGGGTGTGGTTCTCGATGAGCCGTGACGGGCTGCTGCCGAAGTGGTTCGCCAAGACCCACCCGACCCGCCACGTGCCGACCCGGGTGACCTGGATCGTCGGTGCCGCCTCGGCCCTGATCGCCGGGTTCCTGCCGATCGGCGAGGCCGCCGAGCTGACGAACATCGGCATTCTGCTGGCGTTCGTCGTGGTGTGCATCGCGGTGATCGTGCTGCGTTACAAGCAGCCGGATCTGCCGCGCACCTTCCGCACCCCCGGCATGCCGTTCGTCCCGGCCCTCGGCGTGGTGTTCTCGATCTGGCTGATCACCTTCCTGCAGTGGCAGACCTGGGTGCGGTTCGTGGTCTGGTTCCTGATCGGACTGGTCATCTACTTCGGCTACTCGTACCGGAAGTCGGAGATGGCGAGGTCTCCGGGAACGGGTTCGAAGACGGGCTGACCCGGTGGCCGTGCCGCGGCTGCCCGGCATCCGTGCACACCCCGCGCAGGCCGCCGCCCGACCGTTCACCGCACCATTCGCCGCACTGTGCGACCGCTCGTCGCACGGAGCCGCCCGCCGCCTGTTCCTCGGCGCCCCGATGCGTTCGTATACGCCAATCGGCAGTGAAGCGGCAGGGACCTCGGCGAAAAGGGCATTCACGATGACCACCACGACGACCGATGAGCGGGCCCTCGCGGATCTCCAGCGGGAACACGGGCCCGCCCTCCTCCATTTCCTGCTCGGTCTGACCTTCGGCGACCGGCAGCGGGCCGAGGATCTGCTCCAGGAGACGCTGGTCCGGGCCTGGCAGCATCCGGAGGCATTCGACGCCCCGTACGACTCGATGCGGCCATGGCTCTTCACGGTCGCGCGGCGGCTCGCGATCGATGCGCGCCGGTCCAGGCAGGCCAGGCCGACCGAGGTCGGCGACGCCGTGCTGGAGACCACCGCGACCGGTCAGGACACCGCCGAAGCCACGGTCTCGGCCCTCGATGTGCGCGATGCGGTGCGCACCCTCGGTCCGGAGCACCGCGCGGTCCTCGTCCAGATGTACTTCCGCGGACTCACCGTGGACGAGACGGCCCGGGTACTCGGCATCCCGGCGGGCACGGTCAAGTCCCGGTCCTACTACGCGCTGCGTCAGCTCTCCCGCAACCTGCCCGGCTACTCCAGCAGGTTCTCCTCGCGCAGCAGGGCGAGCAGCGAGACGGCCTCCGCGACCTCCACGTAGTCGGCGGCGCAGCGGTCGCAGGACTGGAGATGACGGGAGACCGCACGGGTCTCCGAGGCCGTGAGCGCATCGAGTACGTAGGCGCCGAGCACATGCCGCACGTGCGGGCCCTCCCCGGGATCGGCGGTCATCGCATCCTCGTGTCGTGAACGGATCCGGTCCTGACGGATCCTGTCCTTCTGGCCACGCGGGGCGCACTCCCCCGGTTCAATGCTCCGTGAAGTGCGGTGCCGTAGAGAGAAAGAGGCGAGACGGGATGCGCCCGGAGCGTCAGGATGGAACCAGTGGGGGCGGGCTGCTGGTCCCGATGGCCTGGATGTACGCGGAGTACATCGCCGATGAAATGCTGCGGACCGGCGATCTGATGGAGCCGTCCACACTGGAGTACCGCGCGGGGCGCGATGCCCTCGCGCTCACCGTCTTCCTCTCCGACGGCACGGTGCCCGACGCACTGCCCGCGGCCCGGCTGGACGAGCTGCGCCTGCTGACGGCGTACGGGGCGGCGTGGTGCGGCTGGGTCCGTGAGCGGCTCGACGCGCTCGACGCGGCCCCGGTGTCCGGTACGGCCGACGCGGATCCCGATCTGGCGCTGGCCCGTGCGGCCTGGCGCTGGCTGGAGGAGACCGAACTGCTCGCGGCCGACCTCGACGCGATCGGTGCGCCGCCCCGGGAACCGGTGGGCGACGAGCCGCACGCGGAGGAGGCGGCCCAGGTGTGGACGCCGGCCTGGCAGCTGGGGCTGCCGCTCGGGCATCTGGCGATCCATCTCCACTGAGCGGTGCCCGGCCCGCCGGTCAGGAACCGTGCACCCCGGCACGGTACTTCGGCAGCCGCACCGTGATCTTCATCCCGGCGCCGATGCCCGTCTCGATGACGAGCCCGTAGTCGTCGCCGTACACCTGGCGCAGCCGTTCGTCGACGTTGAGCAGTCCGATTCCGGTGGAGTGGCCGCCCTCGCCGCGCAGGATGTGGCGCAGGCGTTCCGGGTCCATTCCGGTGCCGTCGTCCTCGATGACGACCTCGGCCTCGGAGCCTGCGTCGAAGGCGCTGATGGTGATGCGGGTCGGGCTCTTTCCCGTCCGGACGGAGCCGGCGTCCCGGGGAGCGGGCACGGCTCCTTCGAGGCCGTGCTTGACGGCGTTCTCGACCAGTGGCTGGAGGCAGAGGAACGGCAGGGCGACGGGCAGTACCTCGGGGGCGATCTGGAGGGTGACCGCGAGCCGTTCGCCGAAGCGGGCCCGTACGAGAGCCAGGTACTGGTCGATGGAGTGGAGTTCGTCGGCGAGGGTGGTGAAGTCGCCGTGGCTGCGGAACGAGTATCGGGTGAAGTCGGCGAATTCCAGGAGGAGTTCGCGGGCCCGTTCCGGGTCGGTGCGGACGAACGAGGCGATGGCGGCCAATGAGTTGAAGATGAAGTGCGGGGAGATCTGGGCCCGCAGCGCTCTGATCTCGGCCTCGATGAGCTGGGTGCGGGAGCGGTCGAGTTCGGCGAGTTCCAGCTGTACGCAGACCCAGCGGGCCACCTCTCCGGCGGCTCTCGCCAGCACCGCGGACTCTCGTGGTGCGTAGGCGATCAGGGTGCCCAGTACCCGGTTGTCGACGGTGAGCGGCACGGCGACGGCCCAGCGCAGCGGGCAGTCGAGGTCGTCGCAGTCGCTGCGGAAGGCAGTGTCCCGGCCGCTGGCGAGGAGGCCTTGCACCTGGTCCATGACGTGGTGGCCGTGGTGTTCGCCCGCGCCGTCCCAGACGAGCACCCGGTCGCGGTCGGTGAGGCAGAGCGCGTCGGTGCCGAGCAGGGAACGCAGCCTGCGGGCGGCTCTGCGGGCGCTCTCCTCGGTGAGCCCGGCGCGCAGCGGGGGCGCGGCGAGCGAGGCGGTGTGCAGCGTCTCGAAGGTGGCGTGCTCGACGGGGGTCCCGACGTCGCTGGGGCGGACGGGGCGGGCGGTGCGGCGGCCGAGCAGGAAGCCCGCGCCGAGCAGCAGGAGGGCGAGCAGGACCAGTACGGCGTATCCGGCTCCGGTCATCGGTGCCTCCCCGCTGTCAATGTTTCCGGGAGGTGGAAGCGGGTCATGGCGGCGTTGGTGCCGGCGGGTATCCGACCGGGCGTGGCGAGGGACACCAGGACCATCGCGAGGAAGCCGACCGGCACCGACCAGACGGCGGGCCAGGCGAGCAGGGCGTGCGGCCAGCCCGGCGGGCGTACCGCGCCGCTGACCGTGATGGCGACGGACAGGAACGCGGAGCCGCCGCCGAGCAGCAGTCCGGCGATGGCACCGGGCGGGGTGAGCCGCCGCCACCAGATGCCGAGGACCAGCAGCGGGCAGAAGGAGGACGCGGAGACGGCGAACGCCATTCCGACGGAGTCGGCCACCGGTACCCGGCTGACCATCAGCGAACCGGCCAGCGGTACGCACATGGCGAGGACGGTCGCCAGCCGGAAGTGCCGGACCCCGCGCGAGGGGAGCACGTCCTGGGTGATGACTCCGGCGACGGCCATGGTGAGCCCGGAGGCGGTCGACAGGAACGCGGCGAAGGCGCCGCCCGCGACGAGAGCGCCGAGCAGCTCCCCGCCGAGCCCGCCGATGACCCGGCCGGGCAGCAGCAGCACGGCGGCGTCCGCGTCCCCGCCGTGGATCAGCTCGGGGGCGTACAGCCTGCCCAGTGCGCCGTAGACCGGGGGCAGCAGGTAGAACACGCCGATGAGGGCGAGGACGGCGACCGTGGTGCGACGGGCGTCGCGGCCGTTGGGGCTGGTGTAGAAGCGGACGACGACGTGCGGCAGGCCCATGGTGCCGAGGAAGGTCGCGACGATCAGCCCGTAGGTGGCGTACAGCGGATGGTCGGCGCGGAAGACGGAGAGCTGCTCGTCGAAGGTGACCCGGGGACGCCCGTCGCCCTGCCAGGCGAGCACCAGGAAGATCACGGGGACCAGGAGCGCGGTCAGTTTCAGCCAGTACTGGAAGACCTGTACGAAGGTGATGGACCGCATGCCGCCCGCGGCGACGGCGATGACGACGACGGACGCCACGAGTACGTCGCCGAGCCAGCCGGGCGCCCCGGTGAGGATCTTGAGCGTCAGCCCCGCGCCCTGGAGCTGCGGCACGAGATAGAGCCAGCCCGCCGCGACCACGAAGACGCTGACCAGTCTGCGCGCCTGTCGTGATTCCAGCCGTCCCTCGGCGAAGTCGGGCAGCGTGTACGCCCCCGAGCGGCGCAGCGGTGCGGCAACGAAGACCAGCAGCACCAGATAGCCCGCGGTGTAGCCGACCGGGTACCAGAGCATGTCCGGGCCGTGCACGAGCACCAAACCCGCGATGCCGAGGAAGGAGGCGGCGGAGAGGTATTCGCCGCTGATGGCCGCGGCGTTGAGCCGGGGCCGTACGGTGCGCGAGGCGACGTAGAAGTCGGAGGTGGTGCGGGAGATGCGCAGTCCGAAACCGCCGACGAGGACCGTGGCGAGAACGACGGCGGCGACCGCCGCCACCGCGTACGTACGGCTCACTGTGCGGGGCGGCCTTCCACGAGCCGGGCGAAGTCGCGTTCGTTGCGCTCGGCCCGTCGCACGTACCACCAGGCGATCAGGGTGAGCGGCGGGTAGGCGGCGAATCCGAGGACCGCCCAGACGAGGGCGGCGCTGTGCAGGGCCTCGAAGACCAGCGGCAGGGTCCCGACGACCACGGCGAGGACGGTGAACGCGGTGAGACCGGCCCGCAGTTGGCTGCGCATCAGTGAACGGACGTACGCGCCGCCCAGTGCGGTCTGCTCGTCGATCTCCGACTGGGTGCGGTAGCGCGGCAGCGGGCGCACCCGCCGGGGCTCCCCCGTCACCACTTCGCGGCGGGGCGTTGGCTCTGCGGACATGGGCCCGGAGTGTACGCAGCACCGGACCGCCGTGGGAAGGACGGAGCCCGGTGGGCGCTGGTCAGCGGCCGGTCCGGCGCATCAGCAGATCACGCAGCGCGCGGGTGTGCCGGCGGCTCACGGCGAGCTCCGCGGTGCCGATGCGGACGCTCATGCTGCCCGCGTCGAGGCGGAGTTCGTCGATCCGGCCCAGGGCGACGAGGTGGCGTCGGTGGATGCGTACGAAGCCGCGGGTGCGCCAGCGCTCCTCCAGGGTGGTGAGGGGGACGCGGACGAGGTGGCTGCCGGTGGCGGTGTGCAGCCGGGCGTAGTCGCCCTGGGCCTCGGCGTAGGCGATGTCGTCGATCGGGATGAACCGGATGACTCCGCCGAGCTCCACCGGGATCTGGTCGCCCGCGGTGTCGAGCACGGGTGCGGAGCGGTCGCCGACCTGTTCGGCGACGCGGCGCACCGCTTCGGCCAGGCGCTCGCGGCGTACCGGTTTGAGGACGTAGTCGACGGCCTTCAGGTCGAAGGCCTGGACGGCGAAGCCCTCGTGCGCGGTGACGAAGACGATGAGCGGCGGCGCGGCGAAGCCGGCCAGCAGCTGGGCCACGTCGAGACCGGTGAGGCCCGCCATGTGGATGTCCAGGAACACGACGTCGATGGCGGCCGGGTCGTCCGGGCCGGCGTCGACGGCGCCGCCGATGCGGCGCAGCGCCTCGGTGGCCCCGGTGGCCCCTTCGGCGCTGCGGATCCGGGGATCGGCGCGCAGGAGGTAGAGGAGTTCCTCCAGGGCGGGTTCTTCGTCGTCGACGGCGAGTACGCGCAGCATGGGCCGGAGTGTAGGGCGCGCACGGGGGTGCGGGGCCGGATGATTCACCGCTTCTTCGCGTACCGGCCGGCCCGGCGCGCCCCGGCGGGTCATTTGAGCAGCCTGGAGAGGCGGCGGTCGGCCAGCGGCCTGCCGCCGGTCTGGCAGGTCGGGCAGTACTGGAGCGAGGAGTCGCTGAACGACACCTCGCGGATGGTGTCCCCGCAGACGGGGCACGCCTCGCCGGTGCGCCCGTGGACCCGCATCCCGCTCTTCTTCTCGGCCTTGAGCTTTCCGGCCGCGAGTCCGCCGGAGCGCGCGACCGCGTCGTGCAGCGTGGTGCGCATCGCCGTGTGGAGCCGGGTGATCCGGTCGTCGGTGAGGTTCGTGGTGAGCAGATACGGCGACATCTTCGCGACGTGCAGGATCTCGTCGCTGTAGGCGTTGCCGATGCCGGCGATCAGGGACTGGTCGCGCAGGGCGCCCTTGATCCGGCGGCGCTCCCCGGCGAGCAGCGCGGCGAACGCGTCGCGGTCGAAGGAGTCGTCGAGGGGGTCGGGGCCCAGGCGGGCGATGCCCGGCACCTCGGCCGGGTCGTGCACCAGGTACACGGCGAGGCGTTTGGTGGTGCCCGCCTCGGTGAGGTCGAAGCCGTCGCCGCCGGTGAGCACGGTACGCAGCGCCAGGGGCCCCTTGCCGGGGCGCGGCGGCGCGGCGGGGAATTCGTCCTTCCAGCGCAGCCAGCCGGCTCGGGCGAGATGGGTGATCAGGTGCAGCGGGCCGGCCCCGATGTCGAGGAACTTGCCGTGCCGGGCGATGCCGGTGACCGTGGCGCCGTGCAGGGCGGTCGGCGGTGGGTCGTATGTCTTGAGGACGCTGACGTTGAGCGGCAGCACGCGGTCGATCTCCTTGCCGACCAGGTGGTCGTCGAGGAAGATCCGCAGGGCTTCGACTTCCGGCAGTTCGGGCATGGTTCCAGACTGCCAAAAGGCCCGGCGGGACGCCTGTCAGAGACCGTAGACCCGCTCGGCCGTGGTGGCGAGGACGCGGGCCCGCTCGTCCGCGGTGAGGGCGTCGGTGAGGCTGCGTGCCGCGTCGACGACCTCCTCGTACGTCGCCGCGAGCCGGCACACGGGCCAGTCCGAGCCGAACATCAGCCGGTCGGGGCCGAAGGCGTCGAGGACGGTGTCGGCGTACGGGCGCAGGTCGCGCACGGTCCAGGAGCGCACATCGGCCTCGGTGACCAGTCCGGAGAGCTTGCAGACGGTGTTGGGGCGGGCGGCCAGGGCCCTGACGTCCTCGGCCCAGGGACGCAGTCCACCGGCGGCGACGGGTGGCTTGCCGGCGTGGTCGAGCACGAAGGTCAGCTCGGGCAGCAGTGCCGCGGCCTGGACGGTGGCGGGCAGTTGGCGGGCCTGGACGACGAGGTCGTAGACGAGCCCGGCGTCGGCGACGGCGCGCAGTCCGCGCCGGACATCGGGGCGCAGCAGCCAGGCGGGGTCGGGTTCGCCCTGGACCTGGTGGCGGATGCCGACGAGCCGGTCGCCGCCGGGGAGTTCACGCAGCGCGGCCAGCGTGTCGGCCACATCGGGAGCCGTCAGGTCGCACCAGCCGACGACACCCGCGACGAGGTCGCTGTCCCGGGCGAGGGCCAGGAACTCGGGGGTTTCCTCCGCGACGGTGACGGTCTGGACGAGGACGGTGGCGTCCACCCCGACGGCGCGCGCCTCGGGCTCCAGGTCGGACAGGGTGAAGTCGCGCCGGAGCGGGGCGAGTTCGTCGCCGGTGATCCAGTCCTGGTCGCGCACCGACAGGTCCCACACGTGGTGGTGGGCGTCGACGATCCGTTCCTGAGCGGTCATGTCACAGCTCCCAGGCGACCGGGAGACCGGCCTCGGCGCCGTCGGCCGAGTAGTCGTGCGCCACGTCGAGCAGTTCGTCCATCCTGGCCTGCCAGGCGACGTTGACGGGAAGCTGCTCCAGCTCGGCGAGGAGTGCGGCGTAGTCCTCGCAGTCGATGACGTGGAAGAGGTCGGTGCCGCTGCGCCAGATCGTCCAGGACGTGGCGCCCGCAGCGCGGATCGCGGCGGTGAGCTCCGCCGGGACTTCGCGGTGTGCGGCCTCGTACTCCTCGATGCGGTCGGCGCGGACCTTGGTGTGCAGGGCGATTCTCATGTCAGTGTCCGTTCTCGGTCAGCAGGCCCTCGGCGCGCAGCTCGTCCCAGAGCTCGTCCGGGATCTCGCGGCGGAGCAGTGCGGCGGCGTCGCGCACCTCGTCCGGGGAGCGGGTGCCCACGAGCACTCCGGCGACGGCCGGGTGGGCGAGCGGGTAGTGGAGGGCGGCGGCCCGCAGCGGCACGCCGTGGCCCTCCGTGACGGCCTTGATCCGCAGGGCCCGGTCCAGGAGGGAGAGGGGCGCGGCCGTGTAGTCGTACGTCGCGCCGGGGCGCGGGTCGGCGAGCAGCCCGGAGTTGAAGACCCCTCCGACGACGACGCTGCGGCCTCGGGCCGCCGCCTCGGGCAGCAGTTCGGTCAGTGCGGACTGGTCGAGGAGGGTGTAGCGCCCGGCGCAGAGCACCACGTCGACATCGGTGTCGCGCAGGAACCGGGTCAGCATCGCGGTCTGGTTCATCCCGGCGCCGATGGCTCCGACGACGCCCTGCGCGCGCAGCTTCTCCAGCTCCGGGTAGGCCTCGCGGAACGCGGTCTCCGCGTGGTCGTCCGGGTCGTGCAGATAGGCGATGTCGATGCGGTCGAGCCCGAGCCGTTCCAGGCTGTCCTCGATGCTGCGGCGTACGCCGTCGGCGCTGAAGTCCCAGCGCCGGCGGTGGGTGGCGGGTACGGCGAAGCCCTCGGAGAGTCCGCCGGGGCCGGCCCCGGAGCCGGCGGGCAGCGGGTCGAGCACCCGCCCCACCTTCGTGGACAGCGCGTAGGAGTCGCGGGGCCGGCCGCGCAGGGCCTCGCCCAGCCGCCGTTCGGAGAGGCCGAGTCCGTAGTGCGGCGCGGTGTCGAAGTAGCGGACGCCCTCGTCCCAGGCGGCGTCCACGGCGGCGGCGGCCCGCGCCGGTTCGACGGCGGTGAAGAGATTGCCGATGGCAGCCGCCCCGAAGGACAGCTCGGTGACCTCGACCGCGCTGCGTCCCAGCCTCTTGCGCCGCATGCTTCCGCCGCCCTCCCCGATGATCGCTTCCTGCACACAGCGAATATTCATCGGATCACTTGGGCGCGTCAACACCTCAGGCGTCACCAACTACGGCACTTTCCTGGAAATCTGTCCGATCTATGACCGATCGGGTCGTCGGCCGCTCAGTGCGTCGGCAGCAGCGCGAGCAGCTCCGCCACCTCTTCGTCGGCGCAGCGCGCCAGCCGCTCCAGATCGGGCAGCGCCTTGCCGTCGGCCACCAGCCCGACCCGCACCCGGCCGCCGTACGTGGACAGCGCGACGGCGAGGGCCTGGCCGCGGGCCAGTGGCGCCATCGGGTAGACCGCCCGCAGCGGGCAGCCGCCGAGCGAGAGTGCCGAGCGCGGCAGGGGCACGCTGGTGACCAGGACGTCGAAGAGCATCCTCGCCGCGTTCCCGGCGAGCGGCGCGCCGAAGCGGTGGGCCAGCGAAGGCAGTTGATCGGCGAGCACGGCGACCGCGCCGGCACCGCGGAAGGGGCCCGCGGCCTTGTTGCGGTCCATGGCGGTCCGGACGGCACCCAGCCGCTTCCACGGATCGGGTTCGCCGACCGGGAGCCCGAGCAGATAGGCGGAGAGCCTGTTCCCGGTCGCCCCGGCCTGGCCGGGCCTGCGGCGGGAGACCGGGACCAGGGCGCGCGGGTCCTCCTCGGGCAGCGCTTCGCCCCGCTCCCGCATCCAGCGGCGCAGCGCTCCGGCGACGATCGCGAGCAGGACGTCGTTGGTCGTGCCGCCCGCGGCGCGGCGGATCCGCTGGACGGCTTCGAGGTCCAGGTCCGCGGTGGCCAGCCGCCGGGTGCCGCTGGACCTCGCGGTGAGCGCGGGCGCGCCGCGCGGATCGAGGCGGCTGGCCCGCACCATCGAGGCGCCGACGCCGAACGCCCGCCCGAGATCCTCGATCCGGCCGAGCGCGAGGCCCGCCACCTGGCGCGGGCCCGGCATCCATGAGCGGGGCGGGACGGTGCGCGCCCGGCGGACCGGCACACCGCTGCGGGCGCGGCCGACGGCGGCGATCTCGTCGAAGATCCCGGCGCCGATGGCGACCGCGCGCATCCCGTCGGCCAGCGCGTGGTGGAGTTTGACGAGCACCGCGAACGGACCGCCGTCGGCGCCGCCGATGACGTACATCTGCCAGGGCGGCAACCCCCGTTCGAGGGGCCGTTCCATCAGTTCACCGGCGAGCCGGGTGGCGCCCGCCATGAATCCGCCGTCCTGGTCCCGCGACTCCGCCCCGGTCAGCCGCACCCGCCGGATGTGCCGGTGGACGTCGAAGTCCTTGTCCACGAACCAGGCCGCACCGCCGACGGGCAGCAGTACGTCCCTGACCCGCATCCGCAGCCGGGGAATGGCGGCGGCACGGGTGCCCAGCAGTTCGAGCACGGTCGCCGCGTCGGCGCCGCGCGTCGGGCCGGGGGCCGGGGAGAAGACGGCGAGCGCGCCGAGATGCATCGGGTGGGCATCGGATTCGAGGTGCCAGAAGGCGAGATCGAGGGGTGCCAGCAGCTCAGTTCCCAACGGGTCCTCATGTCATCGAAGACAAATACTGACGGAGTCGCAGTCAATCGCTCGCGGTCGGTTACGGTCAAGAACAGACATGTTACGTTCTGTTACTGTCGGGTAGGTAAGCAGGTTTCTTTCACTCGTGTGCCGGGATGACGAATTCGCACCACACACACTTGCCGCTGCCCCGGGATTCCACGCCCCACAGGTCCGCCAGCCGGTCCACCAGCATCAACCCGCGCCCGGACACCCCGGCCTCCCCCGCGTCCCGGCGCCTGGGCAGCGCGCTGGAGCGGTCCTCGACATCGACCCGCAGGCGCCGCTCGGGTCCGGTGAGCACCCGGATCGTGACGATGGCCCCGCCGTCGGTGTGCATGAGCGCGTTGGTGATCAGTTCGTCGGCGGCCAGCTCGACCTCGTCGGCCCGTACCTTGGCGCCCCAGGCCCGCACCGCCGCCCGGATCATGTGGCGCGCGGAGCTGAGCGCCTCCGGGTCGCTCTGCGCGACGTGCTGCTGGAGCCGGCCGCCCGGCTGGGGTGCGTGAGCCGCCTTGCGGCGCAGCAGCAGGACCGCGACATCGTCCTCGCCGCCGCGCTCGTCGACCTCCTCGCAGAGCCGGTCGGCCAGCCGCTGGAGGTCCTGCGGACCGCTGCGCACCATGGCCGTCAGCAGCTGTATGCCCTCGTCGAGATCGGCGCCCGGCAGCTCCACGAGACCGTCGGTGAACAGCACCAGGGTCTGGCCGGGGTCCAGCTCGACGGTGCTGACCGGGTATTCGAGCCGCCCGAACTCGGCCGAGAGCCCCAGCGGCAGCCCGCCCTCCGCGGGCAGCCTGCGGCAGTTGCCGTCGCTCTCCCGCACCAGCGGATCGACGTGGCCGGCCCGGACCAGCTGCACCACGCCGGTCGTCAGATCGACCTCGGCGTAGGTGCAGGTCGCGAAGCGGTCCGTGTCCAGCTCGTGCAGGAAGACGGAGGCCCGCGCCATCACCGTGGCGGGGCTGTGCCCCTCGGCCGCGTAGGCCCGCAGGACGATGCGCAGCTGCCCCATGACGGCCGCGGCGTGGGTGTCATGGCCCTGCACGTCCCCGATGACGGCCCCGACCCGGCCGCCGGGCAGCGGAATGACGTCGTACCAGTCGCCCCCGATGTCCCGGCCCAGCCGGGCCGAGCGGTACCTGACGGCGATCTGCGCCCCCGGCACGTCCGGGATCCGGCGCGGCAGCATGGCCTGCTGGAGGCCCTCGGCGAGGTCGTGCTCCTGCTCGTAGAGCATGGCCCGCTGCAGGCTCTGCGCGATGGAGCTGCCGAGCGCGACCAGCAGATTGCGCTCGTCGCCGGTGAAGCCGTCCTTGTCGCTGTAGAGCAGGCCGAGCGCGCCGATGGGCCGGGCCTGGGCGATCAGCGGCAGATAGGCGGCCGAGGTGATGCCGAGGTGGCTGATGTGGGGCCACAGGATCGGGTAGGAGGTGGCGAAGTCCGTGGCGGACTCGATGAAGCGGGGCGTGAGCGTGCGTACGACCTCACTCATCGGGTACTGCTCGTCCGTCCGGGTGTACCGGGTGCCGGGCACGAACGAGCCCTCCGGGCCGTCGGCCACCAGATGGATGCGTCCGGCCTCCATCAGCCCCATGACCAGGCTGGTCGCCCCGAGATGTGCCAGGCCCTGGGAGTTCTTCAGCACCTCGATGACGTCACCGACGGTGCGGGCGTGGGCCAGTGCGGCCGTGGTGCCGTCCACCAGACTGGTGCGGCGGCGACGCTCGTGGTCCAGATCGCGACGGGCGGTGGATTCGGCCAGTTCCTGGGTCGCGTCGCGGACGATGCCGATGATGCGGTGCGGGCGGCCGGTCAGGTCCCGTCGGATGAAGCCCTGGGTATGCGTCCAGCGGAGGCCGCCGTCGCGCCGCCTGATCCTGAAGTACGCCCCGTAATTGCTCTGCCCGCTCTTGAGCGCCTCCGCGACCATGGCGTCGAGCCGTACGCCCTCGTCCGGCGGTACTCGTCGGCCGAGCGACTCCGGCCGGTTGTCGTACTCGTCCGCCCGCAGGTCGAACACGTCGAGCGCGGGCCGGTCCATGTGCATGAGGCCGCTGTCGAGGTCCCAGTCGAAGCTGCCCATACGGTTCAGGGCGAGGCTGAGATCCGGGTGGGCGGGCCAGTCGTCCGGGAGTGACAGGGCACCCGCTACCCGATCATCCATGCGGGTCACTCTGCCATCATTTGTCCGATTCTTCGAGCGAACCTCGCGCGGTCGGGCGAATCCTCCCCCTCGCCACCCGAGTGCACTTCACGCCCTTGCGGGCGCCGGACGACGGGGCCGGACGTCTCGTAGGGCGAACCGCCCCGAGGCCACGATCCGGCAACGGATACCGTGTCCCATGGAGCACGGTAAGCCCAGCCTTACCTTTACCCTGAGCTGCACTGCCCGCATCAGCCCGTTCTAAGGACCAGCACCTGATGACCCGCCCCGTCCGCGTCGCCATAGTCGGAGCCGGCCCCGCCGGCATCTACGCAGCGGACGCGCTGCTGAAATCCGAGGCCGCCCAGGAACCGGGTGTTTCGATCGACCTGTTCGAGCGGATGCCCGCCCCCTTCGGCCTCATCCGTTACGGAGTGGCCCCGGACCACCCGCGGATCAAGGGCATCGTCCAGGCACTCCACCAGGTTCTCGACAAGCCGCAGCTGCGGCTGTTCGGCAACGTCGACTACCCCAACGACATCGACCTGGACGATCTGCGGTCCTTCTACGACGCCGTGATCTTCTCCACCGGCGCCGACGCGGACCGCGCGCTCGACATCCCCGGCAGCGAGCTCGACGGCTCCCACGGCGCCGCGGACTTCGTCTCCTGGTACGACGGCCACCCCGATGTGGCCCGCACCTGGCCGCTGGAGGCGGAGAAGGTCGCCGTGCTCGGCGTGGGCAATGTGGCCCTGGACGTGGCGCGCGTCCTCGCCAAGACGGCGGACGAGCTGCTGCCGACCGAGATCCCCGCCAACGTCCACGAGGGCCTCAAGGCCAACAAGGCCCTGGAGGTGCACGTCTTCGGGCGCCGCGGTCCCGCGCAGGCCAAGTTCAGCCCGATGGAGCTGCGGGAGCTGGACCACTCGCCGAACATCGAGGTCATCGTCAACCCCGAGGACATCGAGTACGACGCGGGTTCGATCGAGACCCGGCGCGGCAACAAGCAGGCCAACATGGTCGCCTCCACGCTGGAGAACTGGGCCATCCGCGATGTCGGCGACCGGCCGCACAAGCTGTTCCTGCACTTCTTCGAGTCCCCGGTGGAGATCCTCGGCGAGGACGGCCGGGTCGTCGGCCTGCGCACCGAGCGGACCGAGCTGGACGGCACCGGCAACGTCAAGGGCACCGGAAACTTCACCGACTGGGACGTGCAGAGCGTCTACCGCGCGGTCGGCTACTACTCGCAGGAGCTCCCGAAGCTCCCGTTCGACGTGGTCTCCGGCACGGTCCCGCACGCCGCGGGACGCGTCGTCGACGGCGGGGAGCACATGCCCTCGGTGTACGTCACTGGCTGGATCAAGCGCGGTCCGGTCGGCCTGATCGGCCATACCAAGGGCGACGCCAACGAGACCGTGGCCTGCCTGCTCGAGGACCGGGCCGAGGGCCGGCTGCCCGCCCCGGTCCGGCCCGAGCCGGAGGCCGTCACCGCCTTCCTGGAGGAGCGCGGCGTCCGCTACACCACCCGCGAGGGCTGGTACCGCCTGGACGCGCACGAGAAGGCCCTGGGCGCGGAGCAGGGGCGCGAGCGGATCAAGGTCGTGGAGCGCGAGGACATGCTGGACGCCTCCGAGCCCCGTTCCTGACCGTACGGCGTACCGGCCGGCCGGCCGCCGTCGCGGCCGGCCGGAAGGGCAGCCCCGTCCACCTCGGCGGAGCTGCCCGCTCCCCGGTCCCCCGGTTCCTCAGCGGCCCTGGAGCGCCTTGACGTTGTCCCCGAAGGTCCACCCCTTCGAGCCGTCCCAGTTGAGCGACCAGGTCATCAGGCCCTTGAGCGCGTTGCCGTAGTGGTTCCAGGCCTGCGACACCTGACCCGTCGACATGTGACCGCCACCCGCGCCCGGCTGGGCCGGCAGCCCCGGAACCTGCTTGTCGTACGGCACCTTGATCGTGGTGCCCTGGACGACGAGCCCCTTGTCCAGACAGTCCGTCTGGGCGGTGAATCCCTCGACCGTGCCCGCGGAGTACGAGTCGCCGGCGCACCCGTACATGCTGCCGTTGTAGTACTGCATGTTCAGCCACCACAGACGCCCGTTGTCCGCGTACTTCTTCACGATGGGCAGGTACGCGCCCCAGATCGAGCCGTAGGTGATGCTCCCGCCGGTGACATAGGCGGTCTCCGGCGCCATCGTCAGTCCGAAGTTCGACGGCATCTGCGCGAGTACGCCGTCGATGATGCGGATGAGGTTGGACTGCGAGGCCGACAGCTGGTTGATGTTCCCGCTGCCGGTGAGGCCGGTCTCGATGTCGATGTCGATGCCGTCGAAGTTGTACTTCTTGAGAATCGGCACCACCGTCTCGACGAACCGGTCGGCGACCGTGCTGGAGCTGAGGTCGATACCGGCGGCCGCGCCCCCGATCGACATCAGGGTGGTGAGCCCGGACTCCTTCGCCCGGCACATCTCGGCCGGGGTCGGGACCTTCACGGTCGAGTCCATCCCGTCCTCCCACAGGACGGTGCCGTCCGAGAGGATGACCGGGAAGGCCGCGTTGATCACGTTGTAGCCGTGCTGCGCGATGCGGCTGTCGGTGACCGGGATCCAGCCGAGCGGCGGGTGCACACCGTTCGACGCGCCGTCCCAGTTCTCCCAGTACCCCTGGAGCACCTTTCCGGCGGGCTTCGACTTGACCGCGCAGGTCTCGCCCTGCGCGGTGCTCGGCGTTGCGCCCACCAGCATCTGTACGACACATGCCGCCGCGAGGCCGACCCCCAGCAGGCGCGATGTCCGACCGAACATGCTCACTTCCCTTCCTGTCGCGGCCGGGCGCCACCGAGGCGGTGCGGATGCCCGAGGCGGCCCGGCGCGGGGCGAGTTGGCGCGTGAATGGCATGACCCTGACAATCTGACCGGAATGCGGTCTCGCATTTCACGGCTCGCCACACGCTAGGGAGGCCCGAACCTTCCGTCAATAGGTCTGGACCAAAGAGGCCGCCGGGCCGCGAACCCGGACCCGGACCCGGACCGGCGCGACAGGGGGCCGAAAGCGTTATCCAGGGGGCCGGTTGTCGCCGCACAACGGCTTAGCTTAGGCTTGCCTAACTCCTTGCGATCTGCATAGGGGCCGCCCGTCGTACTCCGTATGACGATCTTCGGCGTGCCCTCCCCCAGCCGCGGGGTCCTGTCGCTCCATCCGCCAAACATGAGGAACATCCATGTCCCGGTTCACCCGTGCGCGTCGCCGGACGCTCGCCGCAACTGCCGCCGCCGCAGCCCTCGTTCTCGCCCTCGGCGGCTGCTCGTCGAGCGACGACGGCAAGGAGACCTCCGGCGCATCCGGGAAGAGCGGCGGTGCGTTCCCCGTCTCCATCAGGAGCGCGCTCGGCACCGCGGAGATCAAGGAGCAGCCCGAACGCGTCGTCACCCTCGGCCAGGGCTCGGCCGAGACCGCCATCGCGCTCGGCCACACCCCGGTGGGCATCGAGAAGTACGAGTGGGGAAGCGACAAGACGGGCTATCTGCCCTGGATCCACGAGGCGGTGAAGAAGTCCGGCGACAAGCTGCCGACCCAGTTCACGGGCGGTGAGGACATCGACTTCGAGGCCATCACCGAGCTGGAGCCGGATGTCATCCTGGCGCCGTGGTCGGGGATCACGCAGAAGGATTACGACATCCTCAAGGACATCGCCCCCACCGTCGCCTACCCCGATCTGGCGTGGAGCACGGACTGGGACCAGCAGATCGACATCATCGGCAAGGCGCTGGGACAGACGGACGAGGCGAAGGGCCTCGTCTCGAAGATCGAGAAGCAGCTGTCCGACGCGGCGGCGACCCGGCCGAACTACAAGAAGTACAAGTTCTCGTACATCTACAACACCGGCCCCGGCACCCTCGGCGTGTTCAAGCCCGAGGAGCAGCGCGTCAAGATGCTCACCTCGCTCGGCCTCACCGTCGACCCGGTGGTGAACTCCTTCAAGGAGACCAAGGGCACCGACTCGGCGCTCATCGGCCTGGAGAACGCCGAGAAGCTGAAGGACAGCGATCTGCTCTTCACCTTCTACATGGATGACAAGTCCCGCAAGGAGATCGAGGCCCAGCCGCTGTACGCGGCGATGCCCGCGGTCAAGAGCGGCGCCATGGTGTACAGCAACGACAACTCCTTCGTCACGGCCTCCTCCATCATCAACCCGCTCACCGTGCCGTGGGTGATCGACCGTTACCTGCCGCTGATCGACAAGGCCGTCAAGGCCGCCGACAACGGCTGAGGCCGGCCACCACCCACATGGCCACCACCACGCACGCACCGGCGAGCGGGTGTGAGAAACCCCCTGGAAGGCGCAAAGCGCGAGGCGCCGCCTCCCCCTTGGTGTCTCTCCGTCTCCTCCCCG
>NZ_JBHWIY010000012.1:206553-261638 GCF_042731715.1 Streptomyces sp. NPDC059832
CGCCTGGGCCAGACCACCACCCCCATGGCCACCCCCACCCACCCCCCCCCGACTGGTCCCGGCACCTCACGGGCCGGCACCGCTCGGCGGGTGTCCTCCCTCGTCGTCGCACTCGTCGTTCTCGTACTCGCCGTCTTCGCGAGCATCATGTTCGGCAGCCGGACCACCTCGTTCGGCGATGTGCTGCACGTGCTGTCCGGCACCGCCGATCCGAATGTCACCACCATCGTCGAGAGCCGCTATCCGCGGACCGCGCTCGGTGTGCTCGCCGGTCTCTGCCTGGCCGTCGCGGGCACCCTCATGCAGGGAGTGACCCGCAATCCGCTGGCCGATCCCGGCCTTCTCGGGATCAACGCGGGCGCCTCCGCGAGCATCGTCGCCGCGACGGCGTTCCTCGGGGCGACGGGCAGCACGGAGACCATGTGGTGGGCGCTGCCCGGTGCCCTGATCGCCGGCCTGCTCGTCCATGCGATCGGCTCGGCGGGTTCGGGCAGCGGGCCGGTGCGGCTGGTGCTCGCCGGTGCGGTGCTCTCCGCCGTGCTGATGGCATTCATCCAGGCGGTGACCCTGAGCCGCCCGAAGGTGTTCGACAGCTACCGGTACTGGGTCGTCGGCGCGCTCGGCGGACGGGACTTCGACGTCTTCTGGTCGGTCCTGCCGTTCGCCGTGGCCGGTCTGGTGCTGGCCGCGGTGCTCGGCCCCGGCCTCAACACGCTCGCCCTCGGTGACTCGACCGCGGCGTCCCTGGGGGCCCGTCCGGCGCTGGTGCGGGCGGGCGGGCTGCTCTCGGCCACGCTGCTGAGCGCGGCGGCCACGGCGGCGGTCGGCCCGATCGCCTTCGTCGGACTGGCCGTTCCGCATGTGGTGCGGGCGCTGGTCGGGGTCGACTTCCGGGTGCAGATCCTCTTCTCGGCGCTGGTCGGCCCGGCTCTGTTGCTCCTGGCGGATGTCGTGGGGCGGGTGGTGATGCGCCCGCAGGAGCTGATGGTCGGCGTCGTGACCGCGTTCATCGGGGCACCCGCACTGCTCATTGCCGTACGCAGGATGAGGGGCAACTCATGACGTCGCATCAAACCGCGATCCGCACCGCCTCGCCGCGGAAGGTCCTCACGGCCGGCGGGCGGGTGGCCCTGCCGGTCCGGCGGGTGTCCGTGCTGACGGCGCTCGTCCTGTTCCTGCTGCTGCTGGCGGGGGCCGTCGCCACGCTGTCGCTCGGGCGGCTGGGCATTCCGCTCTCCGAACTCGCCGGGGCGGTGACCGGCGGGGCCGAGGGCAAGAACGCATTCGTCATGGAGCGGCTGCGGGGGCCGCGGCTGGTGGTCGCCGTGGGTACCGGCGGTGCGCTCGGGCTCTCCGGGGCGCTTTTCCAGTCCGTCACCCGCAATCCGCTCGGCAGCCCCGACGTGATCGGGCTGGCGTCCGGCGCCGGGGCGGGCGCGGCGATCACCGCGCTGCTGTTCCCGGACACCGTGCCGGTGGCGCTCGGAGCGCTGCTCGGCGCCGTTCTCGCCATGGTGCTGGTCCATGTGTCGACCGGGACCGGATTCCGCAACCCGGCCCGGCTCGTCATCGCCGGAATCGGGGTCGCCGCGATCGGCACCGCGATCACCCAGTACGTCGTCTACGCCATGGAGCGGGACCGGGCCGCCGTGCTCACCGCCTATGTCAACGGCAGCCTGTCGGCACGGTCCTGGGGCGACGCCACCACGATCTGGCTGGTGCTGCTGGTCGTCGCCCCGCTCACGGCACTGATCGCGCGGCGGCTGGACATCGGGGAGATGGGCGACGACATCGCGGGCGCGCTCGGATCGGAGCCCCGCAACACGAAGACCCTCGCGGTGGTCCTCGCGATCGTGCTCTCCGCCGGTGCCGTCAGCGTCGCCGGACCCATCGCGTTCATCTCGCTCACAGCTCCGCAGATCGCCAAGCGGATCACCCGGGTATCCGGCCCGCATCTGGTGCTGTCGGCGCTGACCGGCTCGTTGCTGCTGGTGCTCGCGGATCTCTGCGCCCAGCAACTGCCGCTCTTCGACAACCTGCCCGTCGGCATCTACACGATGGCCATCGGGGGCGTGTACCTCGGGTATCTGCTGATACGGGAGTGGCGCCGGGGAGCCCTCTGAGGCGCCCGGCGCCGGACCCGCCCCGTCCGCCCTCCCCGCGCGGCCCCGCTTCTTGAACACGTTCAAGAAGCGTCGTAGAGTCACCACCGAACGCGCTTGAACACGTTCAAGCCGAGGGGGTCGTGATGTCGGTGCTGGTCGGTCTGATCGTGATGCTGGGCATGCTGGTGGTGGTCCCGGTGGGGCTGCGGCTGGCCGGTGCCCCCGAGCTGGACCGGATACGCCGTCTCTGGCCGCTCTTCGCCGTGCCCGGCGCCGTCGCCCTCTGGCTGCCGCGCGGCGGCCCGGCCACCGTCCTGGCGGCCTGCTACGCGCTCGGGGCCCTACTCCTCGCCCTGCACGCACCGCCGCGGCTGCTCCGCAACCACCGGACGCCCGGGACGCCCACGGTGACACCCGCCGAGATCGCGCTGCTGACCGCCCTGGTCACACCCTCCGTCGCCGCCACGGCCCTGGTCGCCGAACGCTCGGGGCACCCGCTCTTCGGCTTCGGGCTCGGCATCCTCGCGCTGACCGTGCCGCACTTCCACTTCGCCGGATTCGCCGCCGCGCTGGTCTCGGGGCTCGTCTGCCGGATCACCGACAGCCCGGCGGGGAGGTTCGCCGCGCTGAGCGTGCCGCTGGGCACCCTGCTCGTCCTGATCGGCTACTTCATCGGGGACTGGGCCGAACTGGCCGGCGCGGTCGTGCTGACCTCGGGAATGTGGACCGTCGCCCTGCTCACCTGGCGATCGATCCGCGACCGGAACCGGGACGGGATCACCCGGCTGCTGCTCGCCGTCTCGTCCGCCGTGCTCGCGGTCACCATGGTGCTCGCGCTGAGCTGGGCACTCGGCGAAGCAACCGGGCTCCCCCACCCCACACTGACCTGGATGGCCGCCACCCACGGCCTCGGCAACGCACTGGGCTTCGCGCTCTGCTCGCTGCTCGCCTGGCGAAGGCTCCAGAACCGCACCGACCACGAAGGCAGGACGGCATGACCGCACTCACCTACCCCGAGGTCGGAGCCACCCGGCTGGGCCCGCTCCCCGACGGATACCACCACCTCCACCACCGGACCCGGGTCGGCCGCGGCCGGGCCGACTTCGAAGCGGCGGGCGCCGCCGTCACCCGCTGGCGCATGCACCGCGTCTCCGGGGCCGGGGTCCACGCGTCGGCGGACCGCGCCGAGGCCGGGGTCACCGTCCGGGTGTCGCTCGGCGCCGGACCGTTCCGGTTCACCGCTCCCTGCCGCGTCGTCTGGGCGGCCTACGAGAAGGACCTCGTCGGATTCGCCTACGGGACACTGGCCGAGCACCCCGAGTGCGGTGAGGAGTCCTTCGTGGTGGAGTCGGCGGACGACGGGACGGTGTGGTTCACCGTCATGGCGTTCAGCCGCCCGGCCGCCTGGTACACCCGGCTCGCGGGCCCGCTCGTACCGTTGACCCAGCGGTGGTACGCCCGCCGGCTCGGATCCACCCTGCGCCGGATCGTCGCCGAGGGCCGCGCCGAGCGGGGCTGAAGGGCTGAGCGGAGCCGGTGGGCCGATACTGGAAGCGATGGAATGGTTCACCGCAGACGGGTACTGGCTCAGCCGGCTGGTCTTCCAGCGGGCTCTCGCCGGTGTCTATCTGGTCGCCTTTCTCACCGCCGCGCTCCAGTTCAGGGCGCTGATCGGCGAACGCGGCATGCTGCCCGTACCCGATTTCCTGCGGCGTACGGACTGGCGCAGTGCACCCGGCCTGTTCCGGCTCCACTACAGCGACCGCTTCTTCGCCTTCGTCTCCTGGACCGGCTGCGCAATCGCCGCCGCCCTGCTCGCGGGGGCGGACTCGTACCTGCCGCTCTGGGCCGCGATGGCGCTCTGGGCGCTTCCCTGGGCGCTCTATCTGTCGATCGTCCAGGTCGGCCAGACCTGGTACGGCTTCGGCTGGGAATCGCTGCTGCTGGAGACCGGATTCCTCGCCGTCTTCCTCGGCAACGCGCACACGGCGCCGCCGGTCCTGGTGCTGTGGCTGCTGCGCTGGGTGCTGTTCCGGGTCGAGTTCGGCGCCGGGCTGATCAAGATCCGCGGCGACGAGTGCTGGCGCAAGCTGACGTGTCTGTACTTCCACCACGAGACGCAGCCGATGCCGGGGCCGCTGAGCTGGTTCTTCCACCGGCTGCCCAGGCCCGTCCACCGGGCCGAGGTGGCGGCCAACCACGTCACCCAACTCCTGGTACCGGTGCTCCTCTTCACTCCGCAGCCGGTGGCGAGCGCGGCCGCGGGGCTGATGATCGTCACCCAGCTGTGGCTGGTCGTGTCGGGGAACTTCGCCTGGCTGAACTGGCTGACGATCGCCCTCGCCCTGTCCGCCGTCGACTGGTCCCTGTTCGCCGCGCCGCCCGCGCAGTCCGCGCCGCCGCTCTGGTACGAGATCGTCGTCCTGGCGGTGACCGCGCTGGTCCTCTTCCTCAGCTACCGCCCGGCGCGCAATCTGATCTCCCGGCGCCAGGTGATGAACCGCTCGTTCGACCCGCTGCATCTGGTCAACACCTACGGCGCGTTCGGCAGCATCAGCCGGGTCCGGCTGGAGGTGGCGGTCGAGGGCACGGACGAGGAGGTGCTCCACGACGGCACCGTCTGGCGGGAGTACGGCTTCCGCGGCAAACCGGGCGATCCGCGCCGGATGCCCCGCCAGTTCGCCCCGTACCATCTGCGGCTGGACTGGCTGATGTGGTTCGCGGCGCTGTCCCCCGCGTACGCCCACCCCTGGTTCGGCCCCTTCGTGGAGCGGCTGCTGGAGAACGACCGGGACACCCTGCGGCTGCTGCGTCACAACCCCTTCCCCGACGCCCCGCCCGCGCATGTCCGCGCCAGGGTGTACCACTACCGGTACACGACCTGGCGCGAACTGCGGGCCACCGGACGCTGGTGGCACCGGACCTATGTGCGGGACTTCATGCCCCCCGTCTCACTCGGTCCCTCCTGGCTCAGCCCGACCAGGCGATCTTGAACACCCAGGCGTGCTTCCCGGTCCTGCGGGCCGCCGCGGGTACGTCGATCACCAGCGAGCCGCCCCGGACGCGCCAGTTGAGCGGCCGGTCGTGACCGAGCAGGGTGATCCGGTCACCGCTGCGGACCGGCACCGGTGCCTCGACGGTGAGGGTCGCGCCCGGCCGCACCAGGGAGTGGATGTAGAACGCCCGGTTCGGCCGCAGGGTGAACCGCAGATCCTCACCGAGCTGCGGCATCCGTGACCAGTACGTGGTGTCGTAGATCGCCTCCCCGTTCGTCTTCAGCCACTCCCCCGTCTCGCGCAGCCTGCGCTGCATGATGTCGGGGATCGTGCCGTCGGCCCTGGGCCCGATGTCCAGCAGGAAGTTGCCGTTCTTGGAGACGATGTCGACGAGCGAGTGCACGACCTCCTCGGCCGTCATGTACTTCTCGTCCGGCGTCTGGGCGTTGTAGCCGTAGCTGTACGGGTCGAGGCCTCGGCTGGACTCCCACTTGGCGGTGACGATCTGGTCGTACGTCGTGTACTCGGGCGTGGTGAAGTCGTACGGGCCGATCCCGGAGCGGTTGTTGACGGTGACCTCGACCGGGCGGGCCCGGTTCTTGGCGTGGTTGAAGTACTCGGCCAGCACCCGGTGGCTGTCGTTGTCGCCGCCGATGTCGCACCAGAGGATCTCGGGGTCGTAGCCGTGGATCAGCTCCAGCATCTGCGGTCCCTGGAACTCGGTGACGTAGTCCTTGCCCGCCGTGTGCCCGGTGTACGGGACGGGCTCCAGGGTGTACGGATTGCGCGGGGCGTGACCCATCCACGGGTGGTCGGGGTTGAACCATTCGGGCATCGAGAAGTACAGCCCGGGGTGGAGCTCGGGGGTGTAGCGGCGCGAGGCGTCGAAGAGCTCCTTGACCAGGTCGCGCCCGGGGCCCATCTTCACCGAGTTGCGGTCCGAGAGCTTGGTGTCCCAGAGCGCGAAGCCCTCATGGTGCTTGGAGGTGAGGACGTGGTACTGGGCACCGGCGTCCCGGAACAGCTCCACCCAGGAACGCGGGTCGAAGCGTTCGGCGCGGAACCTCGGGATGAAGTCGTCGTAGGCGAAGGACTCGCCGTAGGTGTCGCGGTGGTGGGCGTGGGCGGGGTTGTCGGGGTCCTGCATCTGGTTCCAGTACCACTCCGCGTACTGGGTGCCGACCGGCGCCCAGGCCGGTACGGAGTAGACCCCCCAGTGGATGAAGATCCCGAACTTCGCCTGCTGGAACCAGTACGGCGCCTGGTGGGTGGAGAGGGAGGCGTCCGTCGGTGCGTAGTCGGGGACGCCGAGGGTGAGCGAGCGCCGGACGGTGGCCGCCGCCGCTCCGCGTCCGCGCGCGACAACGTTGCCTTCCTGGGTGGTGCCGGGTGCGGTGCCGGGTCTGCTGCGGATACCGATGCGGACGCGGGCCTGCTCGCCGGGGGCGAGGCGCAAGACGCGGGCGGGCGCGACGGTACGGGCTCCGGGCACGTCCACGGAGAGGGTGAGGCCGTCGGCGGCGAGAATGCCGACCGTGCCCGCGTTGACGACGGTGGCCTCGACGCTCTGGGTGCCGGAGTCCAGCAGCGAGGTGGTGGAGTGGGCATCGCGCAGCGCCAACGCCCTTCCCTGCGCCGCCGGTTGGAGCGAGAGGGCGAAGATGTGCAGGGAGGACTTGTTCGCCTCGGCGGGCTGGGTGGTGGGCAGGGTGAGCGCGACGGCTTCCCTGGCCGGGTCGAGCGCGATCTCGCTGACGGCCATGGACACCTGGTGCGGGTCCTTGGCACCGTCGGCGCTGTAGCGGTACGCGGCGGTGAGGGCGCCGCTGCCGCCGTACCAGTCGGGCCCGCCGAGCACGGGGGTCGCCGTGGTGCCGTCGGCGTAGTGGACCGTGGCCCTGCCGGACGCGGCGCCGTAGCTGCACGAGGTGAGGAAGAGGCCGGAGAGATAGCGGCCGGGCGGCAGGTCGATGCGCTGGCCGAGGGCGACGACGTTGTTCCCGGCACCCGCCGCGGAGCCGGGGAAGAGGAAGACGGTGCCGCCGATCTCCCGTTCCCCGGCGGGGAGTTCCTCACCCGGGAAGGTGTAGCCGGAACCATCGAAGTCGCCGCCACGGGCGTCGGCGGTGTCGATGCCGTCATTGTCGAACCACTTGTCGAGAGGCACGGGCACGGCGGCGGGAACGGTGCCCCACCCGCCGTCATCGGTGCCGGCTCCGGTGCGCGGGGCGGCCGCGGGGTGCGGGGCCGCATCGGCGGTGGCGGGGGTGAGCAGGGCGGCGCCGACTGCCGCCCCTGCCGTCATTCCGAGTACATGGCGTCTGGGAAGTTCGGTCATGACATCCGATGATTGGAGTGCGACTCGAACCTGTCAATGCAATCTTCCAGACAGAACGAAACACGTTCCCCAGACTCATCCGATGACTGTGCTGGGCGGCGATGAGGGCCGCCCCCTGACGGGCCCGGCCCCGGCAGGGCCCGTCACTTGGACTCCTCCCGGGCCCGCAGCAGCCTGGTGATCTGCCTGACGAGTTCGTCGTCGCTGGTCACAGCCTTTCCGGAGACCAGGGCGCCGAGGCGCTCGGCGGTCTGGAAGTCGTAGGCGCGCTCCCGCTCCGTACCGGGAACGCTGTCGTACTCGTCCTTCGCGCGGAAGCCGACGGCCAGATCGACCACCTTCGCGATGATCCAGGTGAGGATGAAGGAGAACGCGATCACGGAGACGATGGCGATGAGCTGCTTGCCCAGCAGTCCCCAGCCGCCGCCGTGGAAGAGCCCCTTCTTGCCGCTGATCCGCGCGGTGGCGAACAGGCCGACCATGATCAGGCCGACCAGACCGCCGACGCCGTGCACACCGACCACATCGAGCGTGTCGTCCACGCCGAAGCGGTACTTGAGCGTGATGGCGAAGGCGCAGACCGCCCCCACGACCAGGCCGGTGATGACGGCGCCGAGTGTGTTGATCTCGCCACAGGCGGGAGTGATGGCGACCATGCCCGCGACGGCGGAGGAGACGACACCCATGGTGGTGACCGTCCCGGTGCGCCATTTCTCGACCAGCGGCCAGGTGATCATGGCGCCCGCGGCGCCGAGCTGGGTGTTGATGAACGCCGCGGCCGCGGTGCCCTGGTCACTGAGCGCCGAGCCGGAGTTGAAACCGAACCAGCCGAACCAGAGCAGCCCGACACCGATCACCACGAGCGGAACGTTGTTGGGCCGCTCCTCGCGACGGGCGAAGTCGCGCGGTGCCCGCAGCACCAGTGCGACGGCGAGCCCGGCGACCCCGGAGTTGAGTTCCACCGGCAGACCGCCGGCGAAGTCCAGGGCACCGAGGTGCTTGACGATCCACCCGTCCTGGTCGAACACCCAGTGCGCGAGCGGGATGTAGACGATGAGCAGCCACAGGACGACGAAGACGAGCCAGCCCTTCATCGTGGCGCGGTCGGCGATCGAGCCGCTGATCAGCGCGACCGTGATGATCGCGAAGCCCATCTGGAACGTGCTGTAGACGAAGGTGGGAATGTGACCGGTGAGGGTGGTCAGTCCGATGTCGTGCATGAACACGTGATCGAGGTTGCCGATGAGTCCGGCGCCGCCGACATCCGGTCCGAACGCCAGCGAGTAGCCGATCACCCACCAGACGAGCGTGCCGAAGGCGAGCGCGGCGAAGCTCATCTTGATCATCATCAGGATGTGCTGGGTGCGCACCATGCCGCCGTAGAAGAACGCCAGTCCCGGCGTCATCAGCAGCACCATGGCGGTGGAGGCGAGCAGCCAGGCGGTGTCGCCGGAGTCGTACGCGGGTGGCATCGGCGCGGGAGCGGTGTTCATCTGCGGAGACCTCGTCGTGGGGGGGCGGGAGGGGCACGGGGGCTGGTCGGTGATGTGTTACGGCTTGCGCAGATCGGGGGCCGGGTGACCGGTGAGCAGCCGGCGCACGGCGTCCCAGGCGGCGGCGTGCGCCGCGGCGACCCTGACGGGACTGTCGCCCAGGAGCCGGACCCAGGCGCCGCAGTCGCGGGGCAGCACGCTGACTCCGTGCAGGACGCCGAGCCCGGCCAGCGCCTCGTGGAGGGTGTCGGCCAGCTCGGTGGCCGGGGTGCGGTCGGTGACGACGAAGAGCGACGCCACATGGTCGTGCCCGGCGAACACGCCGGGGCCGACGACGCCGTTGCCGCCCGGCCCCGCACCCGGTGCCAGGCGCAGGGTGTCGATGGCGAGGAGGGTGCCGTCGGGCCGGGCGATGTGCAGATCGGTGGCGAGGACCCGGTAGTCGTGACGCTCGCCGCGGGCGAGCCGCCCGGCGGTCAGGGTGTCGCCGACGACCACGGTGGCGCCGGGTGCGACCGTGACCTCGGTGCGCTGGTAGAACCGCGAGTCCTTGAACGGGATCAGCGGGTCCGGCAGATACTCCACGTAGGCGCCCTCGTCCGCCGTGAGGTGCACGCGCTGGCTCGCGTAGTCGTGCTCCATGCGGAAGACCTTGGTGGCCGCCTGGGTGGTCAGGTGCACCTCGGTGCCGGGTCCGCAGCGGAAGTCCATCCGATAGCGGTCGGCCTGGGCGATGCCGCCGCCGGTCGCCATCAGATAGACGTAGCTCATGCCGGGCATCGCCGGGTCGATCCACAACGGCCGCATGATCTGCAGCGGGGTCTTCTGGTAGCGCTCCACGAGTTCGGTGCGACCGCCCCGTACGGCGAAGGCCAGGTCGAGGATGCCGACCTTGGCCGGCGAGCCCGGCCCGAGCGTGTCGGGCACGGACGCCAGGGCCGCCACGTCCGGGGGGACGCGGGCCGCGGTGTAGTAGTCCGGGGCCAGCCGGTCCGGCCGGGGCGGCGACGGGGTGGGGTGCATGTCAGATCAGCGCCTTGCGGCGGGATTCGAGGAATCCCACGACATCCTCGACACCGACGCCGGTGAGGCAGTCGGTGAGGACGACCGGGCGGTTCTCGCGGACCCGGTGGGCGTCGGACTCCATGACGTCGATGTCGGTGCGCACGTATGTGGCGATGTCGATCTTGTTGATGACGAGCAGATCGGAATCGGTGATGCCCGGACCGCGCTTGCGGGGCATCTTCTCGCCCTCGGCGGTGTCCAGTACGAAGATGAACAGGTCGACCAGGGCCGGGCTGAACGTGAGCGTGAGGTTGTCGCCGCCGGACTCGTAGAGCAGCGTGTCGGTGTCGGGGAAGCGCTCCAGCATCTCGGCACCGGCCGCCAGATTCATCGTGGGGTCGTCGCGCACGGCGGTGTGCGGGCAGGCTCCCGTCTCGACGCCGACGACGCGCTCCGGTTCGAGGACCCCGTCGAGGGTGCGGCGGATGTGCTGGGCGTCCTCCTGCGTGTAGATGTCGTTGGTGATGACGGAGGGGCGGTGGCCGCGCTCGATCAGTACCGGTACCAGTGCCTCGATGAGCGCGGTCTTGCCGGACCCGACCGGTCCGCCGATGCCGACCCGCAGTACGTTGTCGTCCATGGTGCTCCCTGGTTCGTGGGGATGGATGGATCAGCTCGCGAACAGCCGTGCCTCGGCGCGTTCATGACGGCCCGACATGATGTCCGAGGCGAAGACGGTGGCGCCGACGTCGGCGAGTTCGCGCCGCAGCGCCGCCTCCGCCGTCGCCTCGATGACGGGTGCGGCGTCCCGCAGCAGCCGCTGCGCTCTTCGGTGATCGGTGAGCCGCAGCCTCAGGGCGGCTCCCGCGAAGCTCGCGCAGAACGCGAACAGGTCCGCGGCGACCGCCTGGCGGACCGGCACACCGGTGGCCGCGTAGATGACGCCCGCGGCCACCGCCTGGGTACCGGGGGCCTCTCGGCGTACGACACGGTCGAAGTGTTCGGTGATCTCCGGGCGGTCGAACACCTCGGCGGCGAGGTCGAGGAGCTGCTGGCCGGTCCGGGTGGCCGCCTGGCGCATCTCGCGACCCAGCTTGGTGGCGAACAGGTGCTCGTCGACTCGGACGACGGCCGCCGCGTCGCCCGCCCGGGTCGCCCGGTGGGCGAGTGCGAGTGCGGTGGCGTCGGCCGGGCCGACGCCGTGCAGCAGCAGATCCTCCAGCAGCAGCGGGAGGCTCTCCCGGTCGACCGCCCCGGCGTGGGCGAAGCCCTCCAGGCTGTGCGACAGCGTGTAGAAGCCGCTCGGGAACGCCGAGTCGGTCAGCTGGAGGCTGACCAGCAGCGGCCCGAGCGCGGGCTCGGCGGCCGGTGTCCCGGCGATGGCCTCGCCCGACGCCCGGCCGGGTTCGCCCAGGAGGTCGCTCTCGTCGCGATACATCGGCCTAGACCAGGAAGAACAGGTGGTTGAGGGGAAGTTCCTCGGCCGGGTCGATGGTGGCGATCTTGCCGTTGAGCGTGACCTTGAACGTCTCCGGGTCGACTTTGATGTCCGGCAGCTCGTTGTTGCGGATCATGTTGTGCTTGCCGATGGTCCGGGTTCCGCCCACCGGAAGGATCTTGCGTTCCAGGCCCAGTTCGGCCGGTACCCCGGCGGCGATACCGGCCTGGGACATGAAGGTGACGTGCGTCGCCTGCAGGGCCTTGCCGTACTGCCCGAACATCGGGCGGTAGATCACCGGTTGCGGGGTCGGCAAGGAGGCGTTGGGGTCGCCCATCTGCGCCCAGGAGATGATGCCGCCCTTGATCACCATCTTCGGCTTGGCACCGAAGGAGTGGATGGGCCAGAGCACGATGTCGGCGAGCTTGCCCCTCTCGATCGAGCCGACGTGGTCGGAGATGCCGGTGGCGATGGCCGGGTTGATCGTGACCTTCGCGAGGTAGCGCAGCACCCGCTGGTTGTCGTTGCGGGCCGAGTCGCCCTCCATCGTGCCCAGCTTGTCCTTGCAGTGGTGGGCGATCTGGAAGGCCCGGGTGACGGACTCACCGACCCGGCCCATGGCCTGCGAGTCGGAGGAGACCATGCTGATCACGCCGAGGTCGTGCAGGACCGACTCGGCGGCGATCGTCTCGGCGCGCACGCGGCTGTCGGCGAAGGAGACGTCCTCCGGAATGTCGTGGCTGAGGTGGTGGCAGACCATGACCATGTCGAGCAGTTCGTCCACCGAGTTCTTGGTGTACGGCAGCGTCGGGTTGGTGGAGGAAGGCAGTACGTTCGGCTCGCCGGCGACCCGCAGGATGTCCGGGGCGTGGCCGCCGCCCGCGCCCTCGCTGTGGAAGGTGTGGATGGTGCGGCCGTCGAACGCGGAGCGGGTGTCCTCGAAGAAGCCGCCCTCGTTGAGGCTGTCGGTGTGGATGGCCACCTGGACGTCGTACCGGTCCGCGACGCTCAGCGCGTTGTCGATCACGGCGGGGGTGGCGCCCCAGTCCTCGTGGACCTTCAGGGCACAGGCCCCGGCCTCGATCTGCTCATTGAGCGCCTCCGGCAGGCTGCCGTTCCCCTTGCCCATGATGCCGAGGTTGACCGGGAAGGTCTCGGCCGCCTGGAGGAAGCGGGCGATGTTGTACGGGCCGGGTGTGCAGGTGGTGCCGTTCGTGCCGTCGGAGGGACCGGTGCCACCGCCGATGAGGGTGGTGATGCCGTTGGTGAGCGCCTGCTCGGCCTGTTGCGGCGCGATCAGGTGGACATGGGTGTCGATGGCGCCCGCGGTGGCGATGAGGTGCTCACCGGCGATGGCCTCGGTGCCCGGCCCGATGACCAGGTTCGGGTGGACGTTGTTCTGCGTCTGCGGGTTGCCCGACTTGCCGATGCCGGCGATGAAGCCGTCCTTGATGCCGATGTCGCACTTGACGACACCGACGACGGGGTCGATGACCACGACGTTCGTGATGACGGTGTCGAGCGCGCCCTGGGTGGAGGTGGCCTGCGGGTCGGAGGCCATGCCGTCACGCATGGTCTTGCCGCCGCCGTAGAGGACCTCGTCCCCGTACAGGCCCTCGCTGAAGTCCTTCTCGACCTCGACGACGAGGTTGGTGTCGGCGAGGTGGAAGCGGTCGCCGACCGTCGGGCCGAACATGTCGGTGTACTGCTTGCGCGGCAGGACGGGCATCAGCGCGAACCCTTCTTCTTTGCCTTGGAGTCCTTGGAGTCCTTGGAGTCCTTGGAGTCCTTGGAGTCCTTCGAACCCTTGGTGGTCTTGCTGCTCCCGGGGCCCTTCCGCGGTGCCCCGGAGTCGTCGCCGTCACCGTCCTGCGTGCCCTGGAAGCCCAGCTCGATCGCCTTGCGGACGGCCTCGACCTTGACCGGGTGCGAGGCGAGGCTGCCGTTGAGCAGCCCGCTGAACCCGACGAGCCGGCCGGTTCCGGCGTACGCGCACAGCTCCACGTCGCGCGTGCCGCCGGGCTCGATGCGTACCGACGTGCCGGCGGGGATGTTGAGGTGCATGCCGAGCGCCTTCCGGCGGTCGAACGACAGCGCCGAGTTGACCTCGAAGAAGTGGTAGTGCGAGCCGACCTGGACCGCGCGGTCCCCGGTGTTGTGCACGGTGAGTTCCACCGTGCGGCGACCGGCGTTGATCTCGATCGGTTCCTTGCCGTAGAGGTACCTCTGACGGAACGTCATGCGATGCTCCTGATGACTTGGCCCGCACCATGGACGTGCGGGTGCCGATGCGGGTGCGGATGTCCGTGACCGTGGTCGTGTCCGCCGCCCGGTGGGTGGCTGTGGGAATGACCGTGGTTGTCGGCGGCGGTAAGTCCGGCCGCGATGCCGTCGTCGCCGTGCTCGCCCCGGTGCCGCCGGGCATCGGCCACGCGCTCTGCGAGCACCCGGGCCAGTGCCGCGGGAGCGATCAGCGGACCGGCGGATTCGACCCGTGTACCGGGTACGTCGGGCACCTCGGGCCGCGCGAACGCCGCCGGGAGCAGCACCACGTGCCGCGCGCCCAGCAGCCGGCAGCGCCGGACCCCCTCGGCGGGATCGGGGTCGCCCCCGGCGAACGCGACCTCGACCAGGTCGTGGCTGCCGTAGCGGCGGACCAGGCTCGCGACCCGGTACAGCTCGGCGTCCTCGAACGGGTCGCCGGCCGGGGCCGTGACCAGCAGCGCGGAGCTGTCCGGGGCACGGCCCGCCGCCGCGCGCAGCCAGGCGGTCAGATGCTGGGAGGTGCCGAACGGCTCGGCCAGCACGGTCGCGGCGCGTTCGGCGGCGGGCAGTGCGCGCAGTGTGCGGGCGGCGTCCGCGACGAGTTCCGGGTCGCGGCCGAGCGTCATCGGGACGACGCAGCTCTGCTCGCCCCGGCGGCTCAGCGCGGCGATGGTCCGGAACAGCGCGCGCCCGTTGGGTACGACGGTCACCTCGGGGTCCACCAGGCCGTGCAGCGCCTCTCCGTACGCGGCCTCGTGGCCGCACACGGCGATCACCCGGCAGTGGTCGGACACCGGTTCAGCCGCCGATGGGGTCGTGGCAGGACACCAGTTTGGTGCCGTCCACGAAGGACGCTTCGATCTGGAGCAGTCCGAGCATGTCCCGTACGCCCGGCATGGTGTCGTCCTCGCCGACGACGTGACGGCCGAGTTCCATGCAGTCGGCGACGCTCTTGCCGTCGCGCGCGGCTTCCAGGATCGCCTCGCTGATCAGCGCCACGGACTCGCTGTAGTTGAGCTTGAGGCCACGGCCCCGGCGCTTGCGGGCCAGGTCGGCCACGACGTACACCAGCAGTTTGTCGATCTCGCGAGGTGCGAGGTTCATCGTCAGTACCTTCCTCTGGGATGCGAAAAGGGGGCGGGGTGGGTACGGGCCGGGCGGTCAGCCGCTCCTGCGGAAGCGGGGCAGCAACGGGACGGCCGCCATGAGTACCCAGGTCACGAGGATGAACGGCCAGGTGAAGGTGTGGCCGCCGAACGGTTTGAAGAACGAGGTCAGTGAGGCGGTCAGGCCGGTGGAGGCCGCGGCGCCGAAGAGCGCGTACGCCCCGTTCCACACCGTGGCGGTGAGGAAGACCGCGCCGACGGCGATGGCGACGAGCACGGCGTTGTATCCGTAGATCCCGTCGGCGATCAGCGCGGTGGGGGCGCCGAGCGCCCAGGCGGCGAAGATCCCGACGACGCTGCCGGCCGCCGCGTACAGCACCACGCGCACTCCGGCGAAGGCGAGGCCGACGAGCATGATGAGCCCGACGTACCACGCGTCCACCAGGAAGACCTGCGAGACATTGGTGAAGAAGGCGTGCCACAGGTCGTCCCAGGAGATCGCGGTGTCCCCGCTGGTGGTGCTGGACACGGGCTTCGGCGCTCCGTGCCAGATCCGGCCGAAGGACGGCGCCCCGAGCACCATGACGCCGGAGACCAGGCAGAACGGTGCGGTGAGCGCGGTGAGTCCGTACGGCTTGAGCAGGGTCGTCAGCGTCATGGTCAGTACGGTGCACAGGATCGAGCCGATGACCGCGAGCACATAGGTCGCGGGGTGGTTCCCGAGCGAGGTGACCAGCGCGATGCCGGTGAGGCAGCCGGAGTACCCATGGAGGCCGAGGGCGATGCCGGACCGGTCGACGCGGAGCACGTAGGCGGTCAGCGTCGAGACGGCGGTGCCCAGGGTGGCGAAGAGCCCGATCTGCCAGCCCGCCGCCCACAGCCCGGCGAGGATGAACGCGCCTGTCCAGATGCACGGTTGGAGGTCCACCTGCCCGACTCCGCGGACCGAGGCCAGGAGGAAGGCGGTCGGTTGCCGGCTTTCGAGTTTCCGGACGACAGCCGGCTCGGCGATGGGCAAGGGGAGCTCCAACAGCTCGACGGAGAAGGGCCGCTCCCCTCACGGGACGAAGAGGGCGGAAATTGGCCTACCGCCATCAATGCATATGCCGGGCGGCTCTTCTCGCCGTGCGGTGTTCTGCTACTCCGGTCGAGTCCGTGAGCGCGCCGTTCCGCGTGCTGGGCGTGTGCGTCCGGGTCCGCTCGCTAGGTTCGCCGGATGTTCCCGAGGATGCGACTGCACCACCACACCCATCCCGATCACCATCCGGGGGCGCAGCCGGCCGTCGTGATGGCCGTCGCGATCGGCGGCGCCGCGGGGGCCGTGGCCCGCCACGGTGCCGAGCGGCTCTGGCCGACCGGCACTTCGGCGTTCCCCTGGACGACTGTGCTGATCAACGCCGTGGGCTGCTTCCTCATGGGTGTCCTGATGGTCACCTTGAAGCTGCGCTTCCCCGGATCGCCCCGGCTGATCAGTCCGCTGCTGGGCACCGGTGTGCTCGGCGGGTTCACCACGTTCTCCCACTACACGAACAATGTGCGGCAGCTCTTCGAGAACGGCCGGCCCGGCCATGCGGTCGGCTATCTGCTGCTGACGGTCGTCGTGGCCCTTGCCGCCGTGACGGCGGGCGCCTTCGCCGCGCATTTCGCGCTCGGACGCGGCTACGCGGACCGTGACGGCGTCCTGTGACCGACTGGCTGCTGGTGCTCGCCGGCGCACTGGTGGGGGCTCCGGTTCGTTATCTGCTCGGCGTGGATGCCAAATTCCGCCTCCACACCGCCTTTCCGTGGGGCACCTTCGCGGCCAACGCGGCGGCGGCGTTGCTCCTCGGCTTCCTCTCCGAGGCGGTGACCGACGGGGATCTGGGGCCCCGGGCCCAGCTGCTGCTCGCCACCGGCTTCTGCGGCGCGCTGTCGACCTGGTCGACGTTCTCGTACGAGCTGCTGACCCTCACCTCGGCCCGCCGGCTGGCCATGGCGGCCGGATATCTGGTGCTCACCGTCGGTGCGGGCGTCGGTCTTTCGTTCGCCGGGGCGGCCGTGGCGCATGCGGTCCGGTGAACGGCGCACGCCCCGACCGGCAGAGCTCCGGCCCGCGCGATGCGGGCCGGAGCTCGGGTGTTGGTGCCGGGGTGCGAAGCGGAGTCAGTCGACGCTCGGCAGGATGTGCGGCTCGGCGAGGTCGTCCTCGTAGCCGGCCAGCCGGATCGGTGCGGACCTGGCCCAGACCTCGATGTTCCGGAGCTTCTCGGGCCTGCGGGCCCGGTCTCCGTGCCGTTCGGCCGGTCGCTTCTCGTGCTTCGTCATTTCCGGTGTCGTCACCGCGCACTCCTTTGTGTCGCGTAGCCCCGGGCGTCGCCGATGCTCCGGCCTCATTACCGGGAATCAGCCACCCGTGTGGGGCAGGGGCAAAGAACGGTTCGGTCGCGGTGGCGCCGGGTACGGGGCGGGACGGCGACTTGGTTGACAAGCCTGTCCCGGGACGGTCGAGGAAGGTTTGTGGACTCCTCGATTACGTCCGTTCACATCAGGGTAACCAAATGAGCGCTTCCGCGCTCGATGGAACGTGTGCTCTAGGTCACTTTCAGCCACCGCATATGGAAAAGACCCGACCAGGATCGACTCCCGGCCGGGTCCACGGCGGCGCATCCACGCCGCCTCACCGGGCGACTACCAGTTGGCCGGCGCGTAGTCCTTGAGGAAGCAGCCGTACAGATCCTCGCCGTCCTCGCCGCGCACGATCGGGTCGTAGACGCGGGCGGCGCCGTCGACCAGGTCCAGCGGGGCGTGGAAACCCTCCTCGGCGAGGCGGATCTTGTCGGGGTGGGGGCGCTCGTCGGTGATCCAGCCGGTGTCGACGGCGGTCATCAGGATGCCGTCCTTCTCGAACATCTCCTGGGCGCTGGTCCGGGTGAGCATGTTCAGGGCGGCCTTGGCCATGTTCGTGTGCGGGTGGCCCGCGCCCTTGTAGCCGCGGCTGAACACACCCTCCATCGCGGAGACGTTGACCACGTAGGCGCGCTCGGCGGCCGTCGCCGCCATGGCCGGACGGAGCCGGCTGATCAGGATGAACGGGGCGGTGGAGTTGCAGAGCTGGACTTCCAGCAGCTCCATCGGCTCGACCTCCTCGACCGTCTGGATCCAGCTGTTGGTGTCGTGCAGGTCGGGCACCAGTCCGCCCGCGTCGATCGCCGTCCCGGCGGCGATCCGCTCCAGGGAGGCGGAGCCGGTGACCAGGGCGAGCTCGGTGACGTCCTGCGCGCTCAGGCCTTCCTTGCGCGCGGCCGGCAGGGCCGCGACCCGGTCGACGGTGCCGCTGCCGAAGGTGCCGATGACCTCGGCGGGGGGCAGCTCGCCCGCCGGGAGCGGCGCGGACTCGGCGTTGACCAGCTCGCTGTACGCGTTCGCGGAGCGGCGCACCGTCTGGGCCGCGTTGTTGATCAGGATGTCCAGCGGGCCCTCGGCGGCGACCGAGTCGGCGAGCGCGACGACCTGGGCGGGGTCGCGCAGGTCGATGCCGACGATCTTCAGCCGGTGGATCCACTCGTCGCTGTCCGGCATCGCCTTGAAGCGGCGGATCGCGTCGTTGGGGAAGCGGGTGGTGATGGTGGTGTGGGCCCCGTCGCGCAGCAGCCGCAGCGCGATGTACATGCCGATCTTCGCCCGGCCGCCGGTCAGCAGCGCGCGTCGGCCGGTGAGGTCGGTCCGTGCGTCGCGGCGCGAGCGGTTCTCCTTAGCGCACTGCTGGCAGAGCTGGTGGTAGAACGCGTCCACTTCCACGTACCTGGTCTTGCAGATGTAGCAGGACCGGGGCCGCTGGAGCACGCCCGCGATCTCGGCGCGGGCGGACGACGAGGGCAGGACACCCTGGGTCTCGTCGTCGATCCGGTCGGCCGAGCCGGTCGCGGTGGCTTCGGTGACCGCCTTGTCGTGCGCGGTCTTGGCGGCGCGGCGCTCCTGGCGGCGGCGCTGCTTCACCGTCCGGTAGATCCCGGCCGTGGCACGGCGCACGACGATGGCGTCGGGGTGGTCGACGTCGATGGTGTCGAGTTCGTCGAGCACACTCAGGCAGACGGCCAGCCGCTCCGGGTCGATACCGGGACCGAACTCCTCAGTACCGGGAGCGAGCTCCGGGCTGTCCTCTGTCACCGTCATTGCCGTTCCTCTGTCATCCGTCTCTCGTGGCGCCGACCGCCGTACCTGCTCCTGCCGGGCCGAACGCCCCGATCAAGTCTGCCATGCAACGGATGCTGCTCCGTTCGCGTGACTTCACGGCCGTTCGGCGCGGTTGCCGGGCACGGGTGGTGGACGACCGCGCCGCCCGTGCCCCGCCGCCCCCTTCACGGGTCGGTCACATATGCTTCGCTGCCATACGGCCGGGGTCGGGCCGTGCCGTACGTACAAGGGGGTGCAGAGTGGCCGGGCTCCCCGCGGGCGGTTCTCCGGCGAAACCGGTGCGCTCGGACGCCTTCCCCGCGCAGCAGGGGCCTCCCCCGCTCGGCAACGGTTCGGTGTGGGACGTCGACGCCGTGATCCTGCTGGTCGAGGACGACGCCGGTGATGCGCTCCTCGTCGAGGAAATGCTCGCGGACAGCGAGCTGGACTCCGCCCTGACCTGGTGCAAGACGCTGACGGAGGCACGCCGGTTCCTGGCCGGGAGCCGGACCCCGTGCTGCGTACTGCTCGATCTGCATCTTCCCGATGTGTTCGGTCTCGACGCCGTCACCCAGATCGTCGAGTCGGCGCCGGACGCGGCCATCGTGGTGCTGACCGGCCGGGCCGAGGCCGATACGGGCCTGTCGGCCGTGGCGACCGGGGCCCAGGACTATCTCGTCAAGGGGCGGCTCGATCCGGAGGCGCTGGGCCGCTCGGTCCGGTACGCCCTCCAGCGCAAGCAGGTCGAGCGGGCGTCGGCGGCGCTGCGTGCCAACCGGCTGATGGCGCAGGAGAACGCCCGCCTCGAACGCGGGCTGCTGCCCGTGCCCCTGCTGCTCGACGACTCCTTCGAAGCGGTGGCGCGGTACGAGCCGGGCCGGGCGCACGCCCTGCTCAGCGGGGACTTCTACGACGTGGTGCAGACGTCCGACGGGACGGTGCACGCGGTGATCGGCGATGTGTCGGGGCACGGGGCGGCGGAGGCGGCGCTGGGGGTCTGTCTGCGGGTGGCGTGGCGTACTGCGGTGCTGTGCGCGACCGGCCAGCTCGAACAGGTCAGGCTGCTGGAGGAGATCCTGGTCGCCGAGCGCTCCGACCCGCATGTCTTCGCCACCGTCACCTCGCTCGCCTTCGCCCCGGACCGGCGCCGGGTGCGGGTGGTGCGGGCCGGACACCCCGGACTGCTGCTGCGCGGCGGTGCCCGGGTGAGCTGGGAGGAGCCCGAGCCCGGGATGGCGCTGGGTCTGGTGCCGGGGACGGGGACGGGGCGGTGGAGCGCCTCGGAGCTGTCGCTGCCCGAGGACGGCAGGGTCGTCCTGTTCACCGACGGTCTCTTCGAGGGGCGGTCCGGCCCGGGGTCCCGGCTGGGCGAGGAGGGACTGCTCGCCCTGGCCCGCCGGCACGGGGCGCTGGCGGCCCGTGCCTTCGTCGACACCCTGGTCGACGAGGCCGCGGACGCGGCGTCCCCGTACGGCGGTCTGGCGGACGACGTTGCCGTGCTCCACCTGGGCTGGGGACGGAGCGGCGCACGATGAGCCGCCGCTCCGTGGCGCCGGACACCCGGCGCGGCCCGGCCGCGCGCCTGTCGGTCCAGCACTGGGTGCATCTGATCCTTGCCGTCTTCGTGCTGATCGTCTGCGCCGGATCGATCGTCGGCGGCCTCGTGCTGTCCCGGATGTCCGACCGCACCACCGAGCTGGTGGACCGCATCCAGCCCGCCCGCTCGTCGTCCTTCCAACTGCAGAACGCCTTGCTGGACCAGGAGACCGGGGTGCGCGGTTTCGCGCTCACCGGTGATGCGACCTTCCTGCGCCCCTACGAGCAGGGGATGCGGGACGAGAGCCTCCGGCTGGCCCGGGTGCGGGCGCTCGTCGGGGACGAACAGCCCTTCGCCGACGATCTCGACCGGATCGCCGAAGCCGCGCGGGAGTGGCGGGGCCAGCACGCCGAGCCGCTGGTCACCACGGTCCGCCGGGACGGCCCGGCCTCCGAGTCCTCGGTCCCGATCCGGCAGAGCAAGGACGAATTCGACACGCTGCGGCGGCTGTACACCACCCAGCAGGCCCATCTCGACGTGGCGCGCGACCGGGCCCGTGCCGATCTGAGCACCGCCCGCACCACCCGGGACCGGGTGTTCATCGCGCTGGTCGCGGGTTTCCTGCTGGCCGTGGTCTCGCTGAGTCTGCTGCTGCACCGGATGGTGGGACGGCCGCTGAACCGGCTGACCGCCGCCTCCGACACGGTCCGTTCGGGGGCGTTCCGCAACCGGATCGAGGTCGGCGGACCCTCGGACGTGCGCGCGGTGGCGGCGGCCGTCGAGGACATGCGCCGCCGTATCGTCGAGGAGCTCGCCGATTCCCAGGAACGCGAGAAGCTGCTGGCGGAGCAGGCCCAGGAGCTGCGCCGCTCCAACGCGGAGCTGGAGCAGTTCGCCTATGTCGCCTCGCACGATCTGCAGGAGCCGCTGCGCAAGGTCGCCTCGTTCTGCCGGCTCCTGGAGAAGCGGACCGCTCCATCGCTCGACGACCGGGCCCGGCAGTACATCGACTACGCGGTGGACGGCGCGGACCGGATGCAGGTGCTGATCGACGATCTGCTCGCCTTCTCCCGCGTGGGACGGGTGCACGACAAGTGGAAGCCGGTCGGTCTCGACCGGACCCTCGACCGCGCGCTGGCCGATCTCGCGCTGGTCGTCGAGGAGTCCGGTGCCGCGGTCGTACGGGAGGGCCCGCTGCCCGAGGTGACCGGGGACGCCACGGCGCTCTCCATGGTCTGGCAGAACCTGATCGGCAACGCGGTGAAGTTCCGCCGGCCGGACGTACCGTGCCGGATCACCGTCGGCTGCGTACAGCAGGGCGGGGACTGGCACTTCCTGGTGGCGGACAACGGCATCGGCATCCCGCCGGAGTCCGCGCAGAAGGTGTTCGTCATCTTCCAGCGTCTGCACGGCAGGGACGAGTACGAGGGAACGGGCATCGGCCTGGCCCTGTGCCGGAAGATCGTGGAGTTCCACGGGGGCCGAATCTGGCTGGAAGAGGATGCCTCCGAGGGCACCCGCGTCCGTTTCACGCTGCCGGTCGCCCCCGAAGCACCCGCGCGCGCCGTGGCGGAACCGCTCGTCACGGAGACCGCGGCCGGGCGGACCGGCCATGGCTGAGATCTGCCGGGTCCTTCCCGGAGTGGGACCGTTCGTCGCGGGTAGGCGGACATCGAGAAGCTGTCACCGAACACCCCTGCGTCGCCCTGGCTGGAGCACATGAACGAACAGGTCACCTCGCGACCGGCCGGCTGCCCCTGCCCGGACCGGTCCACGGAGGTTCTGCACAGCGCCGAGGTGTTCGACGGCGAGCCCGGCTGCATCGCGCAGGCACGGGCACTGGCCGACCGCTTCCTGGTCCGGCTGGCCGCCGAATGGCTCGCGGTCTTCGGTGAGCACACCCGCAGCGATCTGCTGCTGGCGGTGAGCGAGCTGGTCACCAACGCGGACCGCTACAGCCAGGGCCCGTATCTGCTGGAACTGGAGGGCACCGCAGAGCGCGTCAGCGTCACGGTGTACGACTCCAGCACCGCCCTGCCGCTGTTCTACTCACCCGATCCGACGCGCCCCGGCGGCCATGGCATGGAGATCGTGGTGGCGCTGTGCGACCGGCTGACCGCCGAACGCGTGCCGGTGGGCAAGCGCATCCGGGCCGAGTTCGAACTGAGCAGCTGAGCTGTGGGGCGGGCGGGACGCCGCCCGCCCCACGACCACCGTCAGCCCAGGGCGGGCGGGGCGTCCGCGGCGGAGGTGCCCCAGGCCGACGGCTCGCTGCCGACCGTGAAGGAGAGCGAGCGGGCCGAACGGATGTCGTCGGTGGTCAGGTAGGTACGCGACCGCGCCGTGCCGTCGAGGCGGGCCGACCGGATGTACCGGTCCGTGGCCGAGGCACCGGGTGCGCTGACCGTGAACGAGCCGCGCGGGTAGTAGCGGCGGTCGAGGCTGATGTCGACGCGCTCGAAGGCGGGTGTGGACAGACCCCAGGTGTCGGTGCCGGGCTGGACCGGGAAGACGCCGATGGCGGACAGCACCATCCATGCGGACATGGTGCCGAGGTCGTCGTTGCCGGTCATGCCGGTCGGGGTGTCGGTGAACAGGGTCAGGGCCGCGTGCACCACGTCGGTGGTCTGCCACGGCCGGCCGGTGGAGAGATAGGTGTACGGGGCGATCAGGTCGGGTTCGTTCTGCGGGTTGTACTTGTCGGCGTTGTAGTACGCGTACGGGCCGTTGACCCAGACCTCACGGGCGGTCTTCGCGGGGTCGGCGAGCAGTTCGTCGTACGCGAAGAAGGAGTCGAGCCGCTGGTTGGCGGCGTCCTTCCCGCCGATCAGCGCGACCATGCCGGGCAGGTCCTGCGGGACGAGCCACTGGTACTGCCAGGACGTGCCCTCGTGGAACCCTTCGCTCTCAGCCGGGTCGGCGGGTCCGGTGAAGGCCCCGGCGGCGTCGCGGGCGCGGAAGAAGCCGGTCGAGGGGTCGAAGATCTTCCGGTAGTTCCGGGCGCGTTCCGCGTACCGCTTCGCGTCGGCCTCGTGGCCGAGATCGCGGGCCATCTCACCGAGCATCGCGTCGGACAGCGCGTACTCCAGGGTGGCGGAGGCCCCGTGGTCGTAGTCCGAGTCGCCGGGCTTGGCGTGCTGCCGGTCCTTGATGTACGGGGCGAACCCGTCCTTGAGGTACTGGACGTTGGCCTCGCGGCCGACGGGTGCGGAGTCGGCGGGCGGGACGCCGTCGGCGTTCTTCTTCAGGGCGCGGTACGCCTCTTCCTCGTGCCCCTTCAGCAGCCCCTGCTGGTAGGCGTTGGTGAGGAAGGGGGTGACCGGGTCGCCGGTCATGATGTTCGTCTCGACCGTGCCGTAGCCCCACTTGGGCAGCCAGCCGCTCTCGGCGTCGATGCGCAGGACCGAGAGCGCCATGTCCCGGGACTCGCGCGGGGCGAGGAGGGAGAGGAGCTGGGCCTGGGTGCGGTAGGTGTCCCAGAGCGACCAGTTCTGGTAGTAGGTGAAAGCCCCGTCGGCGGCGACAGCTCGGTGGACCTTCTGGTCCCAGCCGGTGTAGCGGCCGTCGGTGTCGCTGCCGATGTTGGGGGCGAGGAAGGACCGGTAGAGGGAGGAGTAGAAGGTGCGGCGGAGCCGGTCGCTGCCGCCCTGCGCCGTCACGCCTTCGAGCCGCTTCTCCCAGGCCTGTTGAGCGGCGTGCTCGACGTGGTCGAAGCTGCGGCCGCCCTCGGCATGGAGGTTGAGTGCGGCGCCCCTCGCGTCGACGTAGCTCAGGGCGGTGGTGGCCTCGACCGTGCGGTCCTTCGTGGTGTCAAAGCGCAGCCAGGCTCCGTTGCGTGCGCCGGTGGCCGAGGATTCCTCGGAGCCTTCGGTGACGGTGTCGCCGTTCCAGGTGCCGGAGGTGGTGAACGGCCGGTCGAAGCGGGTGATCGTGTAGAGCGTGTACGGCTTGGTGTCCTGGCAGAATCCGCTGCCGGTGATCGCGGTCCGTACCGTGCGGTTGTCGAGGATCTCCACCTCGGACGAGAGCGTCCGGTGCAGCGACTGGCCCGCGTTGAGCAGGACGTTGGCCTTGTCGGTGGCGGGGAAGGTGTAGCGCTGCACACCGGTGCGCCGGCTCGCGGTGAGTTCGGCGTCGATCCCGGTCTTCAGCCCGACCTTGTAGTAGCCGGGCCTCGCCTTCTCGTCGTCGTGGCTGAACTCCGCCGCGTACTTGGCGTAGTCGGTCTGCCTGATGTCGCCGGTGGTGGGCAGGGCCGGCAGATCTCCGCCGAGCCCGCAGCCGACACCGGAGAGATGGACGGTGGAGAAGCCGCGGATGTGGTTCTCGCCGTAGTCGTAGCCGGTGTTGTGGCCGGTGTCCGGGGAGAACTGCACCATGCCGAACGGCACGGAGGCGCCGGGGTAGGTGTTGCCCTCGTTCTGGGTGCCGATGAACGGGTTGACCAGGTCGGTCAGTTGTTCATCGGCACGGGGCGCGGCCTGGGCCGTGGCCCCGGTGGTGAGGAAGCCGCCGAGGAGCGCGACGGCGGCGAGTGCGGCCGCCGGACCGCGAAGTCGCGGCCGTGGGGTCCGGTGCATGGGGTACTCCTCCTTGGACAACGTTGTCAGAGCGCGATCATTCTTGGTTCCCCGGTGAGGTGCGTCAAGGGTTCGGGCACGAACGCCGCGGTCCGGCCCGGGGCGGACGGGACGGGCCGCGGCGGTGTCACGGGTCAGGCGGCGGGGCACCCCGCCACGACCGGCTGCGACGCATCGCGGACGAGTGCGTCCTGCGCCGCCCGGATCCGTTCGACGTCGGGCTTCACGATCCGGCGGTCGTAGGTGAGGAGCCCGTTCAACTCACCCTCGACGTCCGAGATCTGGGTGTAGACGGCGCCGTTGCTTCCCTTGCAGGCAAGCCTTCGCACCTCGTCGAGCCTGGCCAGGTAGTCGTCGGTGTAGGTGGCCGGGTCGACCGCGATGTACGACTGCTGTACGGCCCAGGCGTGCCCGGGTACGGCCAGCCCCAGCCCTCCGTACTCACCGCTGACCAGGGCGCGTTGTCCGTCGGGCCGCGGCAGCGCGGGGCTCGGGTAGCCGTGCGCGTCGGCGATGTCGCCGTTGCCGCCGTCCACCGCGCCGCAGCAGTTGAGCCCGCTCATGTTGTTCACCGGCCGGGTCGGGTCCCAGGACTTGGCCCGGTCCGCGATGCGGGCCTGGTCGTACTGGCCCCAGCCCTCGTTGAAGGTGACCCACATGACGACGGACGGGTGACCGGAATGTTCGTCGATCATCTCCTTCATCTCGCGCTCGTACTCGGCGCGGGCGGCGGTGGAGGGGTCGACGGTGTTCATCGCGGGCATGTCCTGCCAGACCAGCAGGCCCAGCCTGTCCGCCCAGTAGAACCAGCGGTCGGGCTCGACCTTGATGTGCTTGCGGACGGAGTTGAAGCCCATCGCCTTGTGCATCCGCAGGTCGTACGCGAGGGCTTCGTCCGTGGGTGCGGTGTGCAGCCCGTCGGGCCAGAATCCCTGGTCGAGGGTGGCCATCAGGAAGACCGGCTTGCCGTTGAGGACGGTGCGCGGGGTGCCGTTCACCTTCTCGACGGCGATCGACCGCATCCCGAAGTAGCTCCCGACCCGGTCCGATCCGACGCCTACCTCCAGCCGGTAGAGATGCGGATCGTCCGCGGACCACGGATGCGGTTCCGGCACGGGCAGCTCCAGCGCGGCGCCGGTGCGTCCGCCGACACGTCCGACCTTGCGCTTTCCGTCGTACGCGGTCGCCGTGACGGGCACCCCGTCCCGTACGCCGCGCACCTCGACGGTGACCTTCTCGCCCCGGACATCCGGGGTGATCTTCAGTGAGTCGGCGTGGTCGGCGGCGACCGGCTCCATCCACACCGTCTGCCAGATGCCGGACGACGGGGTGTACCAGATGCCGCTCGGATCGAGGCGCTGCTTGCCCATCGGCGGGTTCTCGCCGTTCGCGGAATCGGTGGGGTCGTAGACCCCGACGATGAGCTCCTGGGTCCGGCCGGGCTTCAGCGCATCGGTGATGTCGGCGCCGAACTTGTCGTAGCCACCCTGGTGTTCGGCCACCCGCCTGCCGTTGACGTACACCTCGGACCGCCAGTCGACGGCCCCGAAGTTCAGCTGGAGCCGCTTGCCGGAGCCGACCTTCCAGTCCTTGGGCACGGTGAAGGTGCGGCGGTACCACATCCGGTCCTCGTGCCGTTCGATCCCGGAGAGCTGCGACTCGACCGGATACGGGACGAGGATCCTCTCGCCGAGCTTCCTGCCGACCGGGGGCCGCACCCCCGCCTTCGCCGTGGCGAACTCCCAGGAGCCGTTGAGGTTCTGCCAGTTCTCCCGGGTCAGCTGGGGCCGCGGGTACTCGGGCAGCGCGTTGTGCGGCCCCACCTCGTCGGCCCACTCGGTGCGGAGCTGGTGCGTGGAGCGGTTCGGCCCACTGGACCAGAAGGCCCCGACGGCCTTTCCGTCCTCCCCGGCCAGCGCCCCCGCGCCGTCGTACCGGACATCGGCGAGCCCCTTGGCGTCCCCGGCCCTGTTGCCGACCACGGGTTCCTTGAGGGCGACGGTGAGGCTTCGCGGGTCGGCGGGATCGGCCTCGACGGCGCCGAGCGGCCACTCGGCGCCCCCGATGACGGCGTCGAGGTGGTTCGCCAGCCCGGCGGGCAGGGGTGCGAGCTTCTGCGCGAAGTCCAGCTTGAGCGTGCGGCCGTCGGCGAGGACGGTGGCGGCGATGGCCCCGTCGTACGCGATGCCGTCGGGCAGCCGGAAGGCGGACTGCGGCACCGGAACCTTGCTGCCACCGGGTTCGGTCCACTTCAGGTGGAGGTTGGATCCTCCCTCGTGCTCGAAGAACTCCACCTTGAGGTCGTACGCCCTGCCCGCGGTCAACTCGACCGGCTGCGAGGTCTGTTCCTTCTCCCAGTCGTCGACCCAGTGGTCGATGACCGGCTTCCCGTCGATCCAGAGCCGGAAGCCGTTGTCCCCGATCATCGAGAAGAGATGGGCGCCGGTTTCCTCCGGCACGATCTTTCCGGTCCACCGGATGCTGGCGTCGTCGCTCCGGCCGGTGGCCGACGCCAGCCGCGGTTCCAGCGTCGGGAAGTCGATGTCCGGGTCGAATCCGGTCGCCTTGAGCTGCCCGAAGTCGAAGGCGCCGGGGGCGGACTGGGTGTAGTACTCGCCCTTCAGACCATGTACCTCGCCGGAACCGGCGGGATCGGGGGCGGCCGATGCGGTGGGTACGGCGGCCGGACCGGCGGCGCCGAGAGCTGCGGCGAGAAGCAGTACCAGGTTCTTTCTGATGCGCACGGATCCTCCTGACTGAGGAAGGGTGGCGGCTCGTTGCAACAGGATGTACAACGTTGGAAGGAACGGCAGTTGGCATGACAGCACGACACCCGAGCCGGTGTCCAGGTGCATGACAAACCAAGGGGGATGCAAGCCTGGTGCCCGGAGGGCGGGGGTGTGTCAGGCGCTCTCGAAGACGCAGTCACCGCACAGGCCGCCGGCCGGTGCGCGGTAGTACAGACAGCAGCTGCGCCGGCGGAACGCCGCGTCGTGCGGGGCGCCGGTGTTCCGGAGGTCGGGGTGGTCGAAGAGTTCGGCGGACAGTGCGCGGGCCCGCGCGGCCACGTCGGGGCGGCGGTGCGTACGTGCCCAGGCGAGGAGTTGGCGCAGGGCTCCGGCCAGTGCGGACCCCGCGTTGCCCCACAGCAGCCGGTCGGACAGCGGGCCGTCCCGGTGGATCGCCTCGGCAAGGGGTACGAGGTGGCCGTACTGGACGACTTCCCGGATCCGGCAGGCGGTGCCGGGCAGCGATTCGGCACCGTCGAGCCACAGATCGTCGGGGGCCGGGTGCTGCGGGTCCCAGTGAAGAGCGCCGGGCGCAAGACCGGGAAAGCGGCCGGTCAGTGCCGCCGGTCCGAGAGCGACCGACCAGAGACGGGAGGCCAGTCCCAAGTGCGCGACGGAGGCGGCCACTCTGCGCTCGGAGGTGCCCAACCGGGCGGCGACGGTGTCGATACGGGCCGTGAGCGGGGTCGACTCCCCCGCGTACAACCGCGCCAGCGCGCGGTGCGCCCCGTCGGGCGGCGCGGTGGTGCGCAGCGCGAAGAATCCGCCCACCGAGGCCGTGGCGGACTCGTCCATCGCATGTGCTCCTTCCCGGCAACCGGCCGTCGGCCCCGACTGCGCGGGCACTGCGGCATGCCACGGCCCGCGGTCCACCGTAACCCGCGGGGTGAGAGCTCTTGAGTCCTCCGGAGGGAGGACTACCGTCCGGAGGAGGACACCGGGACTACGGCCGTACTACCAAAGCAGTACGCCGAATCGCCGCCTCAAGGACGACGACGCAGCCGCGTCGAAGGGACATCGTGGTGTACATGAGTTCCCTTGCGCTGTCCGTGCTGCTGTCACTGGTCTCCGCGGTCGCGTACGCGGCCGGGGCGATCGTCCAGGAGCGCGTGGCGACGACCGGCGACGGCAGCTCGCTCGCACCGCTGCGCAACCGTGTCTGGTGGGCCGCCGTGGCGCTGAACGGCGGGGGCGCGGTGCTCCATGTCGTGGCGTTGGCCTTCGGTCCGCTCAGTCTCGTCCAGCCGCTCGGCGCGCTGACCATCGTCTTCGCCCTGCCGATGGCGGCGCTCTTCGTGCGCCGGCGGGCGGGGGCCACCGCATGGCGGGGCGCGATCATGGCCACCGTCGGTCTGGCGGGTCTGCTGGCGCTCACGGGGAACGCCGAGTCCCACTCCCTGAACGGCTCGGATCAGCTGGTGGTCGCCGGTGTGGCGCTCGGTGCGGTCGCGCTGCTCGCCCTGATCTCCACGGGCGTGCGCCGACCGGTGGTACGGAGCGTGGTCCTGGCCGGAGCGGCGGGCATCGCGTTCGGCATCGCCTCGGTGTTCGTGAAGACGGTGGCGGTGGGGTGGGCCTCCGGCGCACTGGCGGCAGAGCTGCCGGCGCTGCTGGCGATCACCGGTTTCGCGGCCGCCGGGCTGCTGCTCTCCCAGGCCGCGTACCGGGGTGCCGGACTGACCGCGCCGCTGGCGACGGTGACCGTGGTGAACCCGGTGATAGCCGCGATCGTCGGCATCACGATGTTCGGCGAACAGTTCCGGCACGGCACGGCCGGAACGATGCTCGCGCTGGCCTGCGCGGTGGTCGCCGCGGGTGGTCTGATACTGCTCACCACGGAGCGCCTGGGCGCGGAGCACCGCGCCGCACAGGCAACGGGCAGCGGGCTCCCAGGGGCTCCGGTGGACGGAACGGACGCCGAGGGCGAGGAGAGCGAGGGCGCGGAACCCGGTGCCGAGGGCGCCGCCGAACCTGCTCGGGCACCCGGGGTCGCCGGGCTTCCCGGCCCCGTCCCCTCGACGCCCGCCGCCCCGGCGGCCACCCCGTCGGTGCCCGCCTCTTCGGCACCCGTGGCCCCGATGCCTGCCGGGACCGTCGAAGCGGTCCCCGGAACGTCCTCCGCGGCGCGTCCGCTGCCCGTGCTCATGCCGCTGGAGCGCCTGGGCCGGGTGGCGTTCGGGCCGGGTCCGTCGTCCTCCAGCGGCACGGAGCGGCGGGGCCGCCCGTCCGCCGGGCCCGCCGATCCCGATGACGCGGCCGAACGCCAGGGAGCGGTTCAGACGCTGACGCCGCCCGCCCTGAGGTAGGCCAGCGGGTCGACATCCGATCCGTAGCCGGGGCCGGTGCGGACCTCGAAGTGCAGGTGCGGGCCCGTGACATTCCCGGTGGCGCCCGAGCGCGCGATCCGCTGGCCCGCGGAGACATGCCGGCCTTCACGCACGTGCAGGGCGGACAGATGCGCGTACTGGCTGTACTTGCCGTCGCTGTGCCGGATGACGACCTGGTAGCCGTACGCCCCGCCCCAGCCCGCCGAGACGACCGTGCCGGAGGCCACCGCCCTGATCGACGTGCCGGTCGGGACGGGGAAGTCGACCCCGGTGTGATAGCCGCTGGCCCAGGAACCGGCCTGGTGGTACGGGGTGCCGATGCCGGCCGCCACGGGTGCGACGAGACCGGAGTGCTTCTCCGTCCGCTCCTTCGGCCGGTGGCTCTCGGTCTTCTTGGGGTGCGGCTTCGGCTTCGCGGTGTCGTGGTGGGGCTTCGCCGCCTGGTGCTGCGCCGCGGCCGGTCGCTGCTTCGGTTCGGCGGCCTTCCGGGGCTTCGGTTCGGCCTTCGGCTTCGCCTGCGCGGGCGTGCCCGTGCGGGGCGCCGTCCTCGGCGACCGGGCCGTGTCCAGGCTCAGGCGCTGCCCGGGAAGGATGAGGTCGGGGTCATCCCCCACGACCTCGCGGTTCTGTGCGTAGAGGTGCTGCCAGCCGCCCCGGAGGCGCTCGGTCGCCGCGATCGCGGAGAGCGAGTCGCCGCGTGCCACGGTGTACGACGCACGCTTGCCGGGCACGGTGGTCGGGGTGGCGGGGGTGGACGTCCGCTTCGTCGCCGGCTTGCCGGAGGCGGTCTTGCCGGAGGCGGCCTTGCCGGAGGCGGCCTTGCCAGGGGCCTGCACGTGACTGGTCCGCTGCGACTGCGGGGCGATGTCGGCGGCGCCCCCGCCACTGGTCAGCCCCGCCCTCGTCGAGCAGCCCGGCCACGCGCCCGGCCCCTGCGCGTCGAGCACCTTCTCGGCGATGGAGATCTGCTCGTCCCTGGTGGCCAGGTCGGCGCGCGGGGCGTAGACCGTGCCTCCGTAGGCCGCCCAGGTCGACCGGGTGAACTGCAGCCCGCCGAAGTAGCCGTTGCCGCTGTTGATGTGCCAGTTGCCGGTGGACTCGCAGGCGGCGACCTTCTCCCAGACATCCGCCGACGCGGCGCCCGCCGAAGCCGCTGCGATGAGCGGGAGCGCAATGCCCGCACCGCCCGCGGTGACCGTGAGCGAGGCACGGTTGATCCGGCTGGGCTGATATCTGCGGTGCCGTCCGTTCGCGGCCATGACTTGGCTCCCCCACTGGCAGTAGGACACGTCGCAAGCGCCCAACTTATGTGCAGGCAAAGGCCGATGACAAGAGAGCGGCCGGGCCCGCCCGTCCCGGCGGCGCCGCCCCGCCCGGCGTCCGGCGGCTACGGCACGGGCGCGCCCGTCCGGGTGGCGGAGCTTCGCCGGGCCGCCGCGTTCACGAGAGCGGTCATGACCCGGATGTCGTCGCCCATTTCGGGGTGCCACTGGACGCCCAGCACCAGGCTCTCGTGGTCGGTGAGTTCCACGGCCTCCACGGTGCCGTCCGACGCGTGCGCGCTTGCCGTGAGGCCGGAGCCCAGGCGGTCCACGGCCTGGTGGTGGTAGGTGGGCACCCTGCTCTGCTCGGCGACGGCCGCCGCGTACACCGTGCCCGGAACGGGTGTGACGGTGTGTTCGCCGAAGACTCCGGTGCCTCCGGTGTGCCCGTCCAGGTGCTGGTGCAGGGTGCCGCCGCGAGCGACGTTGAGCAGCTGCATGCCCCGGCAGATGCCCAGCAGCGGGACGTGCCGGTCGATCGCCGCCTCGATCAGGGCGAGTTCCCACGCGTCGCGGGCGCGTGCGGGCGCACCGGTGCGGGGGTCGGGCGACTCGCCGTAGCGTGCCGGTTCGACGTCGGCGCCGCCCGCGATCACCACGCCGTCCAGCGCCGCCACGGCCTCCCGGGCCGCGTCGGCGGTGTCGTCCGGCGGCAGCATCACCGCCAGGCCGCCGGCCGCCCGCACCAGGCGCGGGTAGGAGGCGGGCAACAGGGCGGCCGGCATTTCCCACACGCCCCACCGGGCCGGTTCCTGGTAGGTGCTGATGCCGATGACGGGCCGGGTCATGGCCCCCTCCTCCGGTTCGTTCGCTGCTCGGTCGTGGTGCGGCCCCTGTCGCGTACGGGTGCGGCAGGGGCGGGTGTACGTACAACGCCCGTACGTCGCGGTCCCGTTCAGTCCCGCGACAGTTCGGCCTCGGCCGCCGCCAGGGCGGCGAACTCCTCCTCCGGGGCGCTCGCGACGAGGCGGTGACGGCTGTAGAAGGCGAAGTAGGCCAGCGCCACCACGTACACACCGAGAGCGATGAACGCCGCGTCGCGGTCCACCAGGAAGGTCGCCACCAGTGCCGAGCATGCCAGTACGAATGCCACGGACGAGGTGAGCGCGCCACCGGGCGTGCGGTAGGGACGTTCGAGGTGTGGTTCGCGGCGGCGCAGCACGATGTGGGAGAGCGCCATCAGCGCGTAGCTGATGGTGGCGCCGAAGACGGCGACGTTCAGCATCCGGCCGCCGTTGCCGATCCAGGCGGCCAGCGCGAAGCCGATCGCGCCGGAAATCAGCAGGCCGAGGTAGGGGGACTTGCGGCGGTTGGTCAGCGAGAGGAAGCGCGGCAGGTAGCCGGCCCGGGAGAGTGCGAACAGCTGGCGGGATCCGGCGAAGATCAGCGAGAAGAACGAGGCCACCAGACCTGCCAGGCCCGCGTAGTTGACGAAGCGGCTCAGGCCGGTGGGACCGCCGCTTCCCTCCAGCGCGACCACGAGGGGGTTGCCCGCTTCCTGGATTGCCTTCGCGCCCTGGGCGCCGGTGGCGGAGAGGAAGGTGAGCACCGCCAGCCCCACCAGCACGGTCAGCGAAATGGCGAGCGCCCTCGGCATCGACCTGACCGGGTCCTTGGCCTCCTCGGCGGCGAGCGGCACGCCTTCGACGCCCAGGAAGAACCACATGCCGAAGGGGAAGGCGGCCCAGATGCCGAGCAGCCCGAAGGGCAGCCAGGACGAGGAGCCGAACGCGCCGGTGTCCACCGGGATGTCGTCGAGACGGGCCGCGTCGAAGTCGGTGAACGCGCCGATGGCGAAGACGAGCAGAGCGGCCACGGCGACGGCGGTCACGATCAGGCTGAACCGCAGCGCCTCGCCGACGCCCCAGAGGTGGATGCCGATGAAGACGGCGAAGCAGGCGAGGTGGACGGGCCGGCCGGAGGTGAGTCCGAACAGGCCGAGGGATTCCACGTAGTCACCGATGAACAGCGAGATGGCGGCGGGGGCGAGGATGTACTCGATGAGGATGGCCGTACCGGTCAGGAAGCCGCCCCAGGTGCCGAGGGCACGGCGCGCGAAGCCGTAGCCGCCGCCGGCGGTGGGCAGGATGGCGGAGAGTTCCGCCAGCGCGAAGACCAGGCACGCGTACATCAGCCCCATCAGCACGGTGGCCGCGGCGAGTCCTCCGAAGCCGCCCTTGGACAGGCCGATGTTCCAGCCGGAGTAGTCGCCGGAGACGACGTACGCGACGCCGAGTCCGGTCAGCAGGAGCCAGCCCGCGCTGCCCCGGCGCAGGGTGCGACGGTGCAGGTACTCGTCCGTACCGGTGACCGCGCCGGCCGTGCCGCCGGGTGGGCTGGTGGGGGTGTCGGTTCCCTGGGCCATGGGGCGCTCCAGATGTGGGTCGACGGCGCTGCGTCGAGGCGTGGGAGGCGAAGCGGGCCTTCATCAAAGGTTCACCAGCACACCTTTGTGGAACGCCAGGGGAAACACAAGAGGCACGCATCAAACAGCGTTAAGCAGTGGTTACGGATGTGCGCCGCGCTTGCGACGGGTACGCCGGGCACCTCGCCGAAGCCGATTCGCCACCACCGAGCGGACCCTCTTCCCAAGCAATGGTCCCCTGCCATACCTTATGGCTCTCGGTGCACCCAAGGAGGAATCCCGTGGCAGACCGCACACCCCCGCTCGCCGTCGAGGAGCTGCGCTCACTCGTCGCCAGCGGGTCCATCGACACCGTCGTCCTGGCCTTTCCCGATATGCAGGGCCGGCTCCAGGGCAAGCGGTTCGCCGCCGGGTTCTTCCTCGACGAGGTTCTGGAGCACGGTAGCGAGGGCTGCAACTACCTGCTGGCCGTGGACACCGACATGAACACCGTCGACGGCTACGCGATGTCCTCCTGGGAGCGCGGCTACGGCGACTTCGCCATGCTCCCGGACCTCGCCACCCTGCGCCTGCTGCCCTGGCACGAGGGCACCGCGCTGCTCGTCGCGGATCTCGCCTGGAACGACGGCAGCCCGGTCGTCGCCGCACCGCGCCAGGTCCTGCGCCGGCAGCTGGACCGGCTGGCCGGCCTCGGCTACCGGGCCCAGGTGGGCACGGAGCTGGAGTTCATCGTCTTCAAGGACAGCTACGAGGAGGCCTGGGACCGCGACTACCGCGGACTGACCCCGGCCAATCAGTACAACATCGACTACTCCATCCTCGGCACCGGCCGCGTCGAGCCGCTGCTGCGCCGGATCCGCAACGAGATGCAGGCGGCCGGGCTGACCGTGGAGTCGGCCAAGGGCGAGTGCAATCTCGGCCAGCACGAGATCGCGTTCCGCTACGACGAGGCGCTGGTCACCTGCGACCAGCACGCCGTCTACAAGACGGGCGCCAAGGAGATCGCCGCGCAGGAGGGCGTCTCGCTCACCTTCATGGCCAAGTACGACGAGCGCGAAGGCAACTCCTGTCACATCCACCTCTCGCTCACCGACGACAACGGTGACAACGCGATGGCGGGTGACGGCCCGGACGCCATGTCGGACCTGATGCGGCACTTCCTCGCCGGGCAGCTCGCCGCCCTGCGCGACTTCTCCCTGCTGTACGCGCCGAACATCAACTCCTACAAGCGGTTCCAGCCCGGCTCCTTCGCGCCGACCGCCGTCGCCTGGGGCCACGACAACCGCACCTGCTCGCTGCGCGTGGTCGGCCACGGCCGCTCCCGGCGCTTCGAGAACCGGCTGCCCGGCGGCGACGTCAATCCGTATCTCGCCACCGCCGGACTGGTCGCCGCGGGGCTGTACGGCGTGGAGCACGAGCTGGCTCTGCCGGAGGCCTGCACGGGCAACGCCTATACCTCCGAGTACGAGCAGGTGCCGACCACCCTGCGCGAGGCCGCCGACCTGTGGGAGGCGAGCCCCATCGCCAAGGAGGCGTTCGGCGAGGAGGTCGTCGCGCACTATCTGAACATGGCGCGTGTCGAACTCGCCGCCTACGACGCCGCCGTGACCGACTGGGAGCTGCGACGCTCCTTCGAGCGCCTGTGACCTCCGTCCCGTCCCCCACTCCCGATCGAGGCCCGTACGTGTCCCACCAGCCCGCACCGCACAGCCTGGACGTCCTGGACCCGGCCACCGCCGAGGTCATCGCCACCGTCCCGGCCGCCACCGCCGCCGACGTCGACGCGGCCGTCGCCCGCGCCGCCACCGCCCAGCGCGTCTGGGCCGCGGCGGCACCCGCCGACCGCGCCCGGCTGCTCCGCCGGTTCGCCGCCGTCGTCGACGAGCACATCGAGGAACTGGCCCTGTCGGAGGTCCGCGAGGCCGGTCACACCATCGGCAACGCCCGCTGGGAGGCGGGCAATGTGCGCGACCTCCTCGACTACTGCGCGGGCGGTGTCGAACGCCTGCTGGGCCGCCAGATCCCGGTCGCCGGCGGCATCGACTTCACCGTCCTGGAACCCCTCGGCGTCATCGGTGTCATCGCCCCCTGGAACTTCCCGATGCCGATCGCCGCCTGGGGCGCGGCTCCGGCGCTCGCCGCCGGCAACGCCGTCCTGCTCAAGCCCGCCGAGACCACACCGCTGACCGCGCTGCGCCTGGCGGAACTGGCCCTGGAGGCCGGGCTGCCCGGCGGACTGTTCCAGGTGCTGCCGGGCGAGGGGCCGGTGGCCGGCAGTGCCCTGGTGGAGCACCCCGGCGTGGCCAAGATCGTCTTCACCGGCTCCACCCGCACCGGCAAGCACATCATGACCCGCTGCGCCGAACGCGTGAAGCGCCTCACCCTGGAACTCGGCGGCAAGAGCCCGAACGTGGTCTTCGCCGACGCCGATCTGGAGGCCGCGGCGGCCGCTGCCCCGATGTCCTTCCTGGACAACGCCGGCCAGGACTGCTGCGCCCGGACCCGCATCCTGGTCGAGCGCCCGGCCTACGACCGCTTCCTCGACCTGCTGGCACCGGCCGTCGCCGCCGTGGTGGTCGGCGACCCGTCGGACGAGAAGACCCAGATGGGTCCGCTGATCTCGGCCGTCCAGCGGGAGCGCGTGAGCGCGTTCGTGGAAGACCTGCCCGACGGCGTACGGACGATCCTCGGCTCGGCGCCGGACGGCCCGGGGTTCTGGTACCCGCCGACCGTCCTCGCCGGGGTGTCGCCGGACGCCCCGGTGGCCGTCGACGAGGTCTTCGGCCCGGTCGCCGTGGTGCTGCCCTTCGACGACGAGGCGGACGCCGTACGGCTGGCGAACGCGACCGACTACGGTCTGGCCGGATCGATCTGGACGCGTGACGTGGCCCGTGCCCTGCGGGTCGGTCAGGGCCTGCGGGCCGGAAACCTCTCGGTCAACTCGCACTCCAGCGTCCGCTACGCCACGCCCTTCGGCGGCTACAAACAGTCCGGACTGGGCCGCGAACTCGGCCCCGACGCACTCGCCGCCTTCACCGAAACCAAGAACATCTTCATCAGCACGGAGGCCTGAGCACCATGACCGACACCACCACTGTCTGCCGCCGCCTGGTCGGCCGCACCGCCGTAGTCACCGGAGCCGGAAGCGGCATCGGACTGGCCACCGTCCGGCGCCTGGCCGCCGAGGGCGCGCACGTCGTCTGCGCCGATGTGGACGAGGTGAGCGGCAAGGCCGCCGCCGAGGAGGTCGACGGCCTCTTCGTACGTACCGACGTCACGGACGCCGAACAGGTGGAGGCCTTGTTCAAGGCCGCGTTCGACACGTACGGCTCGGTCGACATCGCCTTCAACAACGCGGGGATCTCGCCGCCCGAGGACGACTCCATCCTGGAGACCGGCCTCGACGCCTGGCGCCGGGTGCAGGAGGTCAACCTCACCTCCGTCTACCTGTGCTGCAAGGCCGCCATCCCGTACATGCGCCGCCAGGGCAAGGGCTCCATCATCAACACGGCCTCGTTCGTGGCCCGGATGGGCGCCGCCACCTCGCAGATCTCCTACACCGCGTCCAAGGGCGGCGTGCTGGCCATGTCGCGCGAACTGGGTGTGCAGTTCGCACGGGAGGGCATCCGGGTCAACGCGCTGTGCCCGGGACCGGTCAACACCCCGCTGCTCCAGGAGCTGTTCGCCAAGGATCCGGAGCGGGCCGCGCGCAGGCTGGTGCACATCCCGGTCGGCAGGTTCGCCGAGCCCACCGAGATGGCCGCCGCAGTGGCCTTCCTGGCCAGCGACGACTCCTCCTTCGTCAACGCCACCGACTTCCTGGTGGACGGCGGGCTCACCGGCGCCTACGTCACACCGCTCTAGACCGTGTGCGGACGTGGGGCGGGGCGCCCGGCCGCCCCGTCCCGCGTCCGCGACGACCGCCGACACCACAGGAGTCTTCGCGGCTGACGCACGGTGCGCGCAGGGGCCGGGGGGGGAGGAGTCCGGGCGGCCCAGCAACCGGCACACCCCCCAAAAGCTCGGGTTGTGGGGAGGCAGGAGCGGGTTGTGCCTGGGTCGTGTTTCCCTCTTTCCCCCCCCCCCCCCCCCACCTGCGCGCTCTGCGTATCAGCCGCCGACGCTCGCCGCGCCGGTCTCGATGTGTCCGCTGTACCGCCGCGACCAGGAGGCGTCGCCGCCGACCTTCACCGTGAAGTCGTACCAGCCGTCGGCCGGCGCCACCGCGTTGAAGTGGTCCTGCTCGCTGCCGCCGGCCGCGACGGTGTACGTCCAGGGGCCGTCGGCGCGGTACTGGCCGGAGGTCACGGTGAACGTGACGGCGCTCGCCGATGTGTTGGTGAAGGTGAACCACGGGGCGGGCCTGCCGGTGTCCGGTGCGTTCGCGTACCGGGCGGCCACCTCGCAGGGTCCGGCACGTGGTGGCGCTGGATGCGTCGTTGTGAGCTCGAAGCCAGCACGCCGCGCCGCATGGTCTGCCACCAGATCTTTGGCAAAAGGGTTAAGTGAATAATTGCCGATCCATCAGTGATGCGCGCAGACCCAAAGGTGCCATTGGGGATGTTTGCGGGATGAGCGTCATCGGCCGCCCTCCGGGGTCACCCTCGCGCCCCACGGAATGTCGGGTCGAGCAGTACCGCCCGCAGCCGCTCGGCGAACGCTTCGGGGTCCTCGGCGCAACCGGTGTGCCCACCGGGAAACTCCACGAGCCTGCCGCCCGCTTCGTCCGCCAGCCGGGCGCCCGGAATCGCCGTGAGCAGGGTGCGGGAGTCCTGCCCGACGCCGATGACCAGTTGCTCCGCACCGCGACGCAGGGCCGCCAGGTCCGGTACGTAGCCGCTGAACGAACACAGCACATGCTCCAGGAACACCGGAAGGTTGGCCCGCATCCGCCGGAACGCCTCGGCCTCCCGCGCGGACGGTTCGGGCGCCGCCCGGCGCTCTCCCCCGGCCGGCGGCCCCGCATCCGGGTCCGTCAGGCCCTCGGTCATCGTGGCCAGTGCCGCGGCCACCCCGTCCCGGCGGAAGGATTCGCGCACCGCGGCGAAGAGCTTCCGCCCCCGATCCGGATCGGGCATCAGTGCCACCAACGGCGGTTCGTGCGCGACCACTCGGTGCAACCGTTCGGGGTGGCGGGCGAGCAGGTCCAGGGCGACGATCGCACTCGAACTGGAGCCGAAGACGGCCACCGGCCCGCCGTCCGGCGACAGCAGTTCGATCAGCCGGTGGGCGTCCTCGCTCTGCACCGCCGCCTGCTGGTCCGCCGCCGCGCCGTCGAGCAGGCTGCGCGAGTAGCCGCGCGGGTCGAAGGCCGCGACGGTCCAGCTGTCGGCCAGCCGCTCCGCCATCCGGTCGTAGAGCCCCGCGTCGGCGCTCCCGCCCGGCATCATCAGCAGCAGCGGGCCCTGGCCGCGCACCTCGTAGTACAGCGTCGCCCCGGGCACCTTCAGATGTCCGGTGCGCTCCGGCACCGTGCGGTCAGCCATGATCGGTCTCCCTCTCGCCCGTCGCGGACGGCCAGTGCTCCAACAGGAAGTGCAGGGCCTCGACGGACCGCTCCCAGGACGTCTGCACGTCACGGGGCGCGCCGAAGCCTCCGCTCGCCTCCAGGGCGCAGTAGCCGTGAAAGGTGCTGCGCAGCAGCCGTACCGCGTCCGTGAGATCGGGCTCGGCCAGGCCGTAGCCCCGCAGCATCGCGCCCGTGGTCTCGATGGTGCGGTGGTACGCGGACGACTGGGCGACGATGTCGGGGTCGACCCGCATCTGCGTCGCCTCGTACCGTCCGGGCCGCTCCAGCGCGAAGGCCCGGTAGGCGTCGGCGAACGCGACCAGGGCGTCCCTCCCGGCCCGGCCCGCCACGGCGGCGCCGATCCGGTCGATGAACTCCCCGGCGGCCAGCAGCGCGACCCGGGTCCGCAGGTCGTGCAGATTCCTGACGTGCGAATACAGGCTGGCGTCCTTGACCCCGAAGCCGCGGGCCAGCGCGGAGATCGTGACCTTGTCGAAGCCGATGGAGTCGGCCAGATCGGCCGCCGCCTCCACCACGCGTCCGGTCGTGAGACCCGCGCGAACCATCCGCCACCTCCGTCGAAGCATACCTAGAGCCTCTAGGTATTTTCCTAATATACACAGGAGGGTCCATCCGGGCGATGCCGAACAGGCCGTTCCTGCACCCCGTATCCATACTGAAGATCCCGGCATTGCTGAAGATCCAGGCATCCCCGAAACAGATTGCAGAGCACACAGATGAGCGGCACTGCACAGATCGGCGTCACAGGGCTCGCGGTCATGGGCCGCAACCTCGCGCGCAACTTCGCCCGCAACGGATTCACCGTCGCGGTGCACAACCGGACCACCGCCAAGACGGACGCCCTGGTCGAGGAGTTCGGCGACGAGGGCTCCTTCGTCCCCGCGCGCACTCCGGAGGAGTTCGTCGCGGCGCTGGAACGTCCGCGCAGACTCGTCATCATGGTGAAGGCGGGTGATCCCACCGATGCCGTGATCCAGGAGTTCGCCCCGCTCCTCGAAGAGGGCGATGTCATCATCGACGGCGGCAACGCGCACTTCGAGGACACCCGCCGGCGGGAGAAGGAGCTGCGCGGGCGCGGGATCCACTTCGTCGGCGTCGGCATCTCGGGCGGCGAGGAAGGCGCGCTGAACGGGCCGAGCATCATGCCGGGCGGGTCAACCGAGTCGTACGAATCGCTGGGGCCGCTGCTGGAGAAGATCGCCGCCAAGGCGAAGGACGGCACCCCGTGCACCACGCATATCGGTCCCGACGGGGCCGGGCACTTCGTGAAGATGGTCCACAACGGCATCGAGTACGCGGACATGCAGCTGATCGCGGAGGCGTACGACCTGCTGCGTGCCGTGGCGGGCTACTCCCCCGCGAAGATCGCCGAGACGTTCCGCAGCTGGAACACCGGCCGCCTCGACTCGTATCTGATCGAGATCACGGCGGAGGTCCTCGCCCACACCGACGCGGCCACCGGGAAACCCTTCGTCGACATCGTGCAGGACCGGGCCGAGCAGAAGGGCACGGGCCGCTGGACAGTGCAGATCGCGCTGGATCTCGGGGTGCCCGTCTCGGGTATCGCGGAGGCCGTCTTCGCCCGTTCGCTGTCCGGGCACGCCGACCTGCGCGAGGCCGCGCGGGACCTGCCGGGCCCGTCGGCTTCCCCGCTCGGCGAGGAGGCCGCCGCGGCCTTCGCCGACCGGGTGGAGCAGGCGCTGTACGCGTCCAAGATCGTTTCGTACACCCAGGGATTCCACCAGATCCGGGCGGGCAGCGAGGCGTACGACTGGAACATCGACCTGGGCGCGATGGCGTCGATCTGGCGGGCCGGATGCATCATCCGGGCCGCGTTCCTGGACCGGATCCGGGCCGCCTACGACGCCCGCCCGGACCTGCCGAGCCTGCTGTCCGACCAGCAGTTCGCCGAGGAGATCGGCGCGGCTCAGGACGACTGGCGAGCGGTGGTCGCCGAGGCGGTGCGGCAGGGGGTGCCCACACCGGGATTCGCCGCCGCGCTCGCGTACTACGACGGCCTGCGCGCCGACCGGCTGCCCGCGGCGCTCACCCAGGGCCAGCGCGACTTCTTCGGCGCGCACACCTACCGCCGCACCGACCGCGAGGGCTCCTTCCACACCCTCTGGGGCGGCGACCGGTCGGAGGTCGTCGCGGGCTGACACGGGGAGGCCGGTGCGGGCGGCCCCGCCGGGTCTCCGGTGCGCCCGCCCGTCCCCGGCGGGCCGGCCGCGTTACCGCCGCCGTGGTCGCCCGGCCGGGTGACCCGGAGTGCGACAGCTTCCTGTCTGTGCGTAAGTAACAGCAAGCCCCTTCTTGTTGCCCCTGCCCCGAGCCTGTCGCCGCAGCCCGCCTTTGCCGCCCCAGGGAGCCCACGCATGCCCGACGCCACCCCGGAACCCGCCGCAGCCGGGCCGGACACCTCTCCGGAGCCGGCCGCGGTCCAGCCCGTCGTCGCGCCGCTGACCAGCGCCGCACTGATCCTGGTCGCCACGATCGAGCCCGGTGGCGAGCCCGCCGTGCGCGAGGTGCTGCCGGATCTGGCGGCCTTCTCCCGCTCGATCGGATTCCGGTACCCCGACGCCGGCCTGGTCTGCGTGACCGGCTTCGGTTCCGGGGCCTGGGACCGGCTGTTCGCCGGGCCGCGGCCGGCCCGGCTCCACCCGTTCCAGGAATTGCACGGCGCCCGGCACCACGCTCCCGCCACTCCGGGGGATCTGCTGTTCCACATCCGGGCCGAGCGGATGGACGTGTGTTTCGCATGGGCGGCCCGCCTGCTCGACCGGCTCGGCAGCGCGGTGACGGTCGTCGACGAGACGCAGGGGTTCCGCTACTTCGACCACCGGGATCTGCTCGGCTTCGTCGACGGCACGGAGAACCCCGTGGGGGCGGACGCGCAGTCGGCGGCCCTGGTCGGCGCCGAGGATCCCCCGTTCGCGGGCGGCAGTTACGTCATCGTCCAGAAGTATCTGCACGACCTCGCGTCCTGGAACGCGCTGAGCACCGAGGAGCAGGAGCGGGTCATCGGCCGCACCAAGCTCGACGACGTCGAGTTCGCCGACGACGTCAAGCCCGCCGACTCGCACATCGCCCTCAACACGATCACCGACCCGGACGGCACGGAGCGCGACATCCTGCGCGCCAACATGCCGTTCGGCAGCTTCGGACAGGGCGAGTTCGGCACGTACTTCATCGGTTACGCCGCCGATCCGGAGGTGACCGAGCAGATGCTCCGCAACATGTTCCTCGGCAGTCCGCCCGCCACGCACGACCGCATTCTCGACTTCTCGACCGCGGTCACCGGCACGCTCTTCCACGCCCCCAGCGCCGACTTCCTCGGCGCCCCGCCGCCCTCGCCCTCATCGGCCGGGACCGACGCCCTGCCGGAGCCCGCGTCCGCGCCGGTGACGGCGAAGGCCCCGGCCCGTCCGGCCGACGGTTCGCTGCACATCGGCAGCCTGCAAGAAAGCGCCCAGTGATGAACAATCTCCACCGCGAACTCGCCCCTGTCACGGAAGCCGCCTGGGACCAGATCGAAGAAGAGGCCCGGCGCACCTTCAGCCGCCATGTGGCGGGCCGCCGGGTCGTCGATGTCACCGACCCGGACGGCCCCGGACTGGCGGCCATCGGCGACGGTCATCTGCGCGAAATCGATCCGCCCGCCCCGGACGTCATCGCCCGCGCCCGCACATCGGTGCCGGTCATCGAGTGGCGGGTGCCGTTCACGGTGACCCGGTCGGCCGTGGACGACGTCGAGCGCGGCTCGGACGACAGCGACTGGCAACCCGTCAAGGACGCCGCCCGCACCTGTGCGTTCGCGGAGGACATGGCGATCATCGACGGGTACGCCTCGGCCGGGATCACCGGGCTGCGGGACGGCTCCTCGCACTCGCCGCTGACACTGCCCGCGGATGCCCGCGACTACCCGACCACCGTCAGCCAGGCACTCACCCAGCTGCGGCTGGCCGGCGTCGACGGCCCGTACCGGCTGCTGCTCGGCGCCGACGCCTTCACCGAGGCCACCGAGACCTCCGACCACGGATACCCGGTGGCCACCCATCTGGCCCGGCTGCTCGACGACCAGATCCTGTGGGCGCCCGCCGTCAGGGGCGGTGTGCTGCTGTCCACCCGTGGCGGCGACTTCGAGCTGCGCCTCGGACAGGACCTCTCCATCGGCTATCAGGACCACGACGCGACCAGCATCCGGCTCTATTTCCATCAGGCCTTCACCTTCCGGATGCTGACGCCCGAGGCCGTGGTCCCGATCATCGCCTGAGGCGTTCGAGACCCTACCGCCGGTGCCCGGTCGCCCTGACGTTCCAGGTCAGGGTGTCGGTGGCCAGGGCGCGGACGGCGGGGTCACGGATGGCGTCCGTACGGTCGACGGCCTCGGCGGTCAGCTTGTGCCCGCGACCGTCCGCACGGACTCCGAGCGATGCGGGGGTGACGGAGGTACGCCCCCGGGCGAAGACCCTCTCGACGCCGTCCACGTACCAGCGCAGATCCGTCCTGGCGAGGCCGGTGGCAGCGCCCGGCCGGTGGGTGCGGGTCCCGGCACCGGCGGCATCGAGGTCCGCCAGGCTCACGGCGATGCGCCGGCCCGGCCCGACGGCGGTGCCGGTGTCGACGGCGCTGCTCAGTGCGTTGCCCGCGCGGTAGAACCCGGCGATCATCGCCTCGCGCCCCGGCAGGTTGAACTCGGTGTTGCTCAGCTCCCGCATGATCGATGACTCGGTGGGGCGGTAGAGCCCGAGCGGGTAGTAGGCGCTGCCCTCGTACGCACCGACCGTGCCGCCCGCCGGATCGGTCCGGCCGAGCCAGCGGTACCACTTGGCCCGCTTCTCGGTGAGCTGCGCGGGTGTGTACGTGGTGGAGTTGATCCCGCCCGGCTCGCCGCCGGTCCAGGTCCCGTACCCGGCGTAGGTGTACTCGTCGTCCAGCAGGCCCACCGAGTGCCCTATCTCATGGGCGGCGATCAGGCTGGACGAGGGGTGGTCGGACGAGAGGGTGGAGACTCCGTTGAAGGGCCGGCCCTCGGCCTGGAGTCCGGAGTAGCCCGCGCCCCCGTACTTGGTGGAGTTGGCGATGACGACCACGAGGTCGGCGGCCGGGGCCTTGGCGGCGTACGCGGCCACCTTGTCGATGTCGGCGCAGATCAGCCGCTCGATGTCGGAGCACCAGAAGTAGCTGCCGAGCGCGGTGTCCTTGACGGTGTCCGCGCCGGGATCGCCGCTGATGCCGGACTCGTTGGAAACCGCGTCGACGGTCCACACGTTGAACAGGCCCTGGTAGCTCTTGTAGGGCTCCAGAGCGGTGATGTCGGCCCACTTGGCGGTGGCGTCCGCGTGGAAGTCGGCCTGCTGGCCTGCCGTGTAGCCGTCTCCGATGATCACGACGTCCAGGCGGTCGTCGGACGGGCCGGTCACCGCCTGTTCGCCCACCGTGCCGTCGACGGCGGCCTGGGCCGCGCTCAGCGGGGCGGCGGCTGCGCCCTTCCGGACGGGAGCGGCGACCGGGACCTCGACGGTCCTGCCCGAGCCGCCGGGATCGGGGAAGTACTCGGCCGCGATGCGACGGCCGCCGTCGGAGCCGGTGGGGGCGGCCGACGCCGGTGCGGTGGCAGCGGTCGCCGCCAGGAGGCCGACGAGAGCGAGCCCCGCCGTGGCTCCTGCTGTTCGGCGCGCGCGGAGGCGTATGCGCATGGACAACTCCTTCAGGTCCGGGGGACTTCGCCGGGAAATCCCAGGGCACGACCATCACGTAACTCATGAGTTAAGTCGAGTTAATGCGATGCTTAACCTAGAGGTGCGCGGACCGCCGAACAAGGCCCGGAAACGTGGTGGTTGAGGTTCGTATCCGGGCATTTACGATGCATGGACCGCATTTCGAGGCGGGACGAAGCAGAAGGGGCGGCGCGATGAACGCGAGGCGCACAGCGGGACGGGACGCGGGGCCGGACGAGGATCCCGGCGCCGTCGGCCGCCGCGTCCAGCAGCTGCGCACCGAACGCGGTCTGACGCAACGACAACTGGCGGAACCCGCCTACACGCCCGCCTACATCTCCACGCTGGAGGCGGGCCGGGTACGCCCGTCGGAGGCGGCCGTACGCCACCTCGCGGACCGGCTCGGCGTCACGTACGAGGAACTGGTCACCGGACGCCCCGCCCACCTCGCGACCGCTCTGCGGCTGAAACTCGTCGAGGCCCAGCGGACACTGGCCACCGGTGCCGCCGAGGACGCCGCCGCCGCCTACAGCCGGCTGCTCGCCGAGGCCGGCCGGCACGGGCTCGACGACGAACGCGCCACGGCCACGCTCGGCCTCGGCCACTGCGCGCTGGAGACGGGCGATCTGCCCACCGCCCGCGAGCACTTCGAGGCCGCGGAGCAACTCCTCGCCGACGCTCCGCTCCCCCGGCGCGCCCCGGCCGTCCGGGGCAGGGCGGTCGCCCACCTGCTGGCCGGCGAACTCCGGTACGCCTGCTACCTGCTGGAGAGCGCCATCGACGAGCTCAACACCTCGGGCCTCCAGGATCCCGGCGCGCTCCTGCTGCTGTACACGGCCGCCATCGCCCCGTACATGGACATGGGCGCCCACGCCCGCGCCGCCCAGGCGGGCGAGCTGGCGCTGGCCCTGGCACCGCAGGTGTCCGATCCGGAACTGGTCGCCGGACTGCACCGCAGCGTCGCCCGTACGCTCATCGCGGCGGGCCGTACCGCGGAGGCGGACGCCTCACTCGCCAAGGCGGCCGAGATCTACCAGCAGCTCCAGATCCGTACGGAGCTGGCGCACTGCCACTGGATGCGCGGCTATGTCCACGCGCAGAACGGCGATCTGTCCGGCGCCGAGACCGAACTGCGCGCCGCCCGCGACATGCTGGCATCGAAGCGGGCCGCCCTGTACACGGCCCAGGTCGAGGTGGAGCTCGCCGATGTGCTGCGTCGGCGCGGCAAGGCCGACCAGGCCAGGGAGCTGCTGCACAGGCTGCTGGGCGAACTGCACCCGGACCGGGGCTCGGTCCATGCCGGCGGCGCGCACCGGCTGCTCGGCCTGATCCACGAGGACCAGGGCGATCCGGAGTCCGCCGAGGAGCACTACGTCACCGCGCTGGCCCTGCTGGAACGGGCGGGCGCCGCCGGTGATCTCGCGGACATCTGCCGGCTGCTGGGCGATCTGCTGCGGCGCACGGGCCGGACCGAGGCGGCCATGGACGCCTACCGGACCGGGCTCGGCCACCGGGCCTCCCCCGGCACCACCACACTGGGACCGTCCCCGGTCCGGCCGCCCACCGCCTGATCCCGGCCCCCGCCCGGAATCGGTCAACGGCTCATCGGGACCGGGCGAGAAACGCCTCGACGGTCCGGGCGAATTGGCGGGGGTCGTCGAGCCACGGGAAATGACCGGCACTCAATTGGACGGCCGGTTCGCCCGCGGGAAACAACTCCGCGATGCCGACGGCGACACGGGGAAGCGGGCCGCCGTCCAGCTCGCCCGCCAGGACCAGGACCGGAACCTCCCGTCCGGCCAGTGCGGCGCGGGCCGCTTCGGGGTCGAAGGCGCCCGGGGCCGCGTAGCCCGCCGAGATCGCCGAGGTAGGCGGCGCCGCGCATGGGACCGCCGGGTAGACAGAGCAGCGGTTCCCCCTCGCCCACCACCCGATAGGCGAGTCGGGTTCCGTCGGGGGCGGTGAATGCGGTCATGGCGCGATCCTCATCGCCGGCCCGCCACGCATCAAGCCGTTTGTTCCGTACGCCTCTTGGTCCACACCCTCCACGATTCGTTCCGCACACTCAACGATTTAGTAGCCATGTACTCTATCTGCCATGAGCAACGCACCCGAGGGACCGACCCCCGGCTTCCTGGTATGGCGCCTGTCGATGAAATGGCGGGTCGCCGTCGACCGGGCAGTCGGGCCGCTCGGTCTGACACACGCGCAGTACTCACTGCTGGGATCGCTGCTCGGGATGCAGCGGTCGGGGCTGCGGCCGAGCCAGCGCAGGCTGGCGGATCACACCGGACTGGAGCCGCTGTACGTGTCGAAGCTGGCCCGCGCCCTGGAGGGCGCCGGCCTCGTGGAGCGTACGACCGATCCGGACGACACCAGGGCGGTCCAGCTCTCGCTCACGGAGGAGGGGCGCTCGGTCGCTGTTCGCGCGGTCGACGTCGTGCGGGAGCTCCTGGACCAGCAGTTGGCTCCGCTGGGCGGCCTGGACGGTGCGGACACCGAGGCGTTCGTGCGCACGGTGACGGCGCTTCTCGACGTACCGATCCCCGGAACCCCCGCTCCACCGAAGGAATCGCAGAAACCCAAGGCACCCGATCAACCGACCAAGGAGTAGCCATGTCTGCCACACCGACCGTCAACGGCCAGATCGTAGGCCGGGCCCACTACGCCACGCGCGCCGTCCTCGAACGGCTGCTCGCGGCCACCGGAACCACGTTTCATCAGTCGTTGGCGCTGAACGCCGTCGCGGGCAACGGCGGGGCGATCGAGCGCGGCCGGCTCGTCGACCGCATGACCGACGCGCTGAAGATCGACGTGTCCGTCGTCGAGGCGACCCTGGCCGAACTGACCGCCGCAGACCTGCTGGCGGAGGCCGACGGCACCGTTCCCCGGATCGGCCTCACGGCGGCGGGCCGGGACCGTCAGCAGGCCAACGGGGCCGAGGTCGCCGACCTCACGACCCGGCTGTACGCGGACCTGCCGGCCGAGGACCTGGAAGCGGCGGGTCGCGTGCTCATCGAGGTCACCGCGCGGGCGAACGCCGTCCTGGCAGGGGCCTGAGGCCTACCACCCGGGGACACCGGTCATCCGGCCCGCCGGGGTGACGGCTGCGGTTCCGGCACCGGGTCGGGGCGCGGGGTGGGCGGCTGCGGGATCGGATCCGGCGACGGGCCGGGCGGAACGGGGCCGGGCGGCGGAGGCGGCGGCTCCGGCAGCGGCGACGGCGGTCCGGGCATCGGCCCGGGGGTGGGCGCCGGCGGCACCGGGTCGGGGTACGGATTCGTCATCGAAGGCCTCCGAACGGTTCGGGTGGATCTCCTTCCACCGTCTCCCGGAGCGGCTGCCCGCGCCTGGTGAGTCCCTACGCGCGGGTTCCGGATGATCGCCCGGATTCCGGGAGCCGTACCGAGGTCAGCGCGCGGCGACGGCCGCGGCGGCGAGACCCGGCCGGGGGCTGGAAAGCACCGGGATGCGGGTGACCGTACGGGTGACCGCGTCGGCCATGGACGCCTGCGCCAGCACGATCACATCGCTGTCCGTGACCGCGTCGGCCGCGGTCGCGACGAGGTCCAGATAGCCGTCGCGGTCACCGGCCTCGAAGCGCGCCCAGGCGCCGTCCACCACGACGGTCCGTACGTCGACGGGCCGGTCCCCCGCCTCTTCGGCGAGCAGCGCGAGGGTCGGCGCCAGAGTGCCGGTGATCGACGCGAGAACGACCACGCGGTCCTGTGCCGCGGCGGCGGCTGCCATCGGGCGGTCGACGCGCAGCACGGGAACACCGAGCGTCGCCGACTGCGACTCGGCGACGGCTCCGATCGTCGAGCAGGTGCAGAGAACGGCGCGGACACCATCCGCGACGGCGCCCGCGAGCAGGTCCCGGATCTCGCCCGACACCGCTTCGGGGCCCGCTTCCCTGGCCTTGGCGAGCAGGTCCTCGTGCACGAGATGGCGCAGGGCGAGCCCGGGATGGTCGGCGTCCCGGAGCGCGTCGAAGACCGGTACGTGGACCGGGGAGGTGTGCAGCAGGGCGAGTGTCATCGCCAAACGGTACAGTCCCCGGCCGACGTGGGTCAGTACAGCTCGGGGTGCGCCTTGAGCTGCGTCTTCGCCTGTTCCACCAGTGCTGCCGGCGCCTCGGGAGCCCGGTCGGGGTGGCGCGTCGCCCACTTCGCGGCGTACGGGCAGAGCGGGACGACGGGGACCCCCTCGCGTCCCGCCATGGCGTAGAGCTCCTGGACGAGGGCACCGGCGATGCCCCTGCCCTCGTGGCCGGGTTCGACGACGGTGTGCACGGCGACGAGCGCGGCGGGGTCGCCGTCCATCACGAAGTACGCGACGACGCCGACCGCCTTGCGGTTCTCGTACGCGAGCAGATTGCCGCTCGCGCGGTCGTCGCGGATGTCGGGTTCGATCCGCTCGGTCCGTTCTGCCATGACGGGTGCCCCCTCGGTGGTCGGACCGGGTCAGCGCGCCGCGGGAACGGCGTGCGGGCCCCGTTCGGTGCCGGTGCCGGGCACGGGCGCGGAGGCATCGGCGTCGAGCGCGACGATACGGTTGCCGGAGTCGACGTGCACGATGCGCGGGACCAGGCCGCGCGCCTCGGCGTCGTCGACCTGGGCGTAACTGATCAGGATGACCAGGTCACCCGGGTGGACGAGGTGGGCGGCGGCGCCGTTGATGCCGATGACACCGGAGCCGCGCTCGCCCTCGATGACGTACGTCTCCAGACGGGCGCCGTTGTCGATGTCGACGATGTGCACCAGCTCGCCGGGCAGCAGATCCGCTGCTTCCATCAGCTCGGCGTCGACAGTGACGGAACCGACGTAGTGCAGGTCGGCCTGGGTCACCGTGGCACGGTGGATCTTGGACTTGAACATGGTACGCAGCATCGAGGCGCTCCCAGGCTAGGCTCCCTGCCTGCGTTTTTGCAGGTCAAGTGCTGTTTCCTGCCTTACAACGAGTCGCAAGTTCGGTCAGCTTCCCCCAGGTATTTGAGGACTGATGCTCACCACTTGCTCACTTTTCTGACCCCCCGTCAGGCAGATCGGAGGTCATCCACGGACAACCTGTGGCCGTCTCACCGCGACGACGACGCCAGCCTACGCAACCACCTGGGGCATCCTCGGGGCCGCCCCCATCCCCCCGCCACACCCTGGCTCCGCTCCTGGCGCGAGGGGGCGGGTGACCACGGAGCCGGGCTACGCCTCCGCTACCGAGACGCCCCCTGCCCACCAGCTACTTACGAGACGGCACGGGCGAAACAAATCGCGGGCGGCGCGGGAACATAGCAGCAAATGACCGGCTGGGGAAACCGGTGATTCTCAGGACCATTTCTGTTGTCCGCGCGCCGGCACTTGGTGGTGGCAATCGGCGGACGCTCGCGCGGCACACGGATCGGACCCGCGGTGAGCGAATTTCACTGTTTGATCAGGACATCAGGGAGTCATCTTGCACGAATCGACACGCGCGGCTTCACACCAGCTGAGCTCCACGGCCTACTCGGCACGCGAACGCCACCCTGTCGCGCCGGTTCTTATGGATACAGCCGAGGTAGCGACCATGCTGAACATGTCCGTCAGCTGGGTCTACAAGGAAGCTGCGAAGTTGGGCCTCAAGGGATACAAGCTCGGCCGAGGCCGGAACGCCAAGGTCCTGTACAAAAGGACTGAGGTCTTCAAATGGCTGGAGCAGCAGAAGATTCACTAGTGTGATGCGCCAGAAAAGGCGGTCTTATTGATCCGAAACGCTTTGTGTTCATGCTCGTTGACGATGTGTGAGTGATCTGGTGGGGAATGCGCGGACGTGGTCGCCGGGCGCGCAGGAGGCCGTGCGGTTGCTGGCGGTATCCGCGCTGGCGGAGGGCCGGGACCGGGCGGAGGTCGCTTCCTTGTTCAAGGTGTCGGCCAGGGCCGTGGACAACTGGTGGGCGAAGTGGCAGAGAAAGTCATGGCAACGGGCACGGACAAGGACTATTGGGCTTCGCAGGCGCTGCCGAGTGTTCTCAAGCACAAGCTGCTGGGCCAGTACATTCCCCGCTTCGGCGGGATGACCGGCTCCCGTGGTCGGCACCAGGTCGTGTACCTCGACGGCTATGCGGGCGAGGGACGGTACGAGAGCGGCGACCGCGGCTCTGCGGAGATCGCGATGCAGGTGGCCGCTCATCACCTGGAGAAGAACGCGCTGTTATGGAACTGCTTCTTCGTGGAGCAGAAACCCGATTCCGTTGCCCGTCTGGACCTGGTTGCCGCCCACTACCGCGCCCTGGGCGTGGACGCGAGGGTGCACCACGGCGACGTGGACGGAGTTCTGAGCGAGGTTCTACAGGTTGCCGAAGGGCTCCCGCTGTTCCTGTTCCTTGATCCGTGCGGCCTGGGGCTGCCGTTCGACCGGATCGTTCAGACGCTGAACCAGCGGCGTAGTACTCCGCGGCGGTGGCAGCCAACCGAGTTCTTGATGAACTTCAGCATGGACGCAGTACGGCGCCTGGGAGGCAATGCCCGGTCCGCCCGCGGTCTGGAACGCTCCTCCGAGCGCTTCGATGAGGCGTGTGGCGGCCGATGGTGGCGTGAGTACTTCCGGCCGGATGAGCCGGCCGAAGCGGACGTGGACGAGATCGTGGCAGCCCAGTACGCCCAGCGGCTGAGGGAGAAGACCGGCATGTTCGTGCAGTCGGTGCCGGTCGCCAGAAAGCCCGGGCAGAAGGCGGTGTATCACCTGGTCTTCGGCACGCGCAGCGAGCACGGCCTGTGGTTCCTCGGCGACGCTGTTGCCCGGGCTCGCGACGCGTGGTGGGAGGGGCTTGAGATCAAGGAGGAACAGGAGGACCCGGACACTCTTTTCTCCGCTACCTCGGTGGTCCGCCCGGATCCGCAGGAGGTCACCGACGCTGCCGTGCCCGCCATGGCCGACAACATGGAACGGATACTGCACCAGCAGAAACGGCCCTTCAAACTGCTCAACCACACACTGGACGTGTTCGGTGCCTACTACGGACAGGTCACCGAACCCGCCGCGCGCAAAGCCGTCAAGCTGCTGCACAGCAGCGGCCGGACGGCCAGCACGGGCGTCGGAGGGAAAACCCACGAACTCGTCGTGCAGCCCCCTCGGTGAAAACGGTCAGACGCCGGTAAACGCAGGCATCTGATCCCAGGTACGGCCTTGCAGGGTGCGGCCGCCGGCCTTGGGCGTGTGGCCGCCCCACTGCTTGAAGAAGAACGCGACCCGCTCGTCCAGGCACAGATCACGGATCTGTGTCACCCAGGCCTCTTCCATCGGCCGGCGCCGCGGGCCGGACTCGCCGCCGGCGATCACCCAGTGGATGCCGTCCAGGTTCAGCCCGTCCAGCGGACCCAGCAGCGGCTCACAGGACAGAAACCGGACCGATGCGGGTACCTGCCGCAGATCGTCAACCCGGGGAAGTTCCTTCGCCGTTTCCACTGAGACACCCATCCAGAGGTTCCCCGGCCACACCAGCTGATCGGCGACCTGCCGCAGGCGCCTGGCCCGCTTGGTCAGCACCTGGTACGTATGCTGCGGCGTGTCCGCCATGACCTCGAAGACCTGCCGTACGAAGTCCAACGGCACCCGGGCATGGAACAGATCCGACATGGAGTTCACGAACACCGTCCGCGGGTTCTTCCACCCGTACGGAACGTCCAGCGCATCGGGATGCACGGTCAGATCGAACCCCGGCCCCGACGTCCGTGGATCCCCGTCATTCTGATACTTCGCCGCCCCCATCGCCTTTAACCGCTTGGCCAACGTCAGCGCGTAGCAGTTGTCGCACCCGGAGGAAACCCGGTCACAACCTGTCGTCGGATTCCACGTCGCCTCGGTCCACTCAATTGCGCTTCGATCGCTCATCAGTTACCTCCCCGCCGTCCAACCGCTCCCACCAGACGCGGGACGGCATGTTCAACGAACCAGAACGGGCGTTGACACCCGGCCATCCAATCACCCCAAACACCGCCCGCCCATCGGCTACCTCCAACCTGCGGACATCGCCAGGGAGACCGTCGGCGGGCCGCGAGCACCACGCATCCATCACCCCGGCCACCGGGAGCTGAGCGCCCTTGTAACCCCACCGGCTTCATGCCATAGGCTTCAGCGGCCTCCGGTCAGCAACACGCCTTTCTTTCGCCAGCCGTCTCTTGGTGCGCGCACGGCATTGTGGCGACCGCTCCGGCTTGCTGGGCGCGCTCGGCACGGGCGCGGCGAAGTGCGGCCGCGTGGGTGGCGGCAACTTCGCGGCGGCGCTGAGCGCGGGCCGCGTTGATCGGCCACAGCTGCTCGGCTGACGCCTCCTCAGGCTCCGGGAACACGCGCCGACTCAGCTCGCGCATCGGGCGGGTCTGCCGCTCGACTGCGTCCGCGATGCCCTGTCCACGCCTTGTGTGTCGTGTCTGCTCGCTGCGCAACCGAACCGCTGATCAACGGCGTTCGGGCCCTGACCCAAGGCCCTTCCCCTTCCCGGCCAGACAGCTTTCTGCTGCCATGACGTGGACGGTCAATTACCCGCCTGGCAGCGGGGACACAAAACAGCCTTGGGCGCCCGCCCGGGGCCGGTTGTCTCAACGGAAGGGAGCAATCAGATGCAATTCCGGGCGCCTGACCCTGCTGGCGTGGCGCCGGGGCGGCGGCCGGTACGCCGACCCGGGCTTCGTCGTTCCCGTGGCTGTTCACGACCATGCAGGGCGTCGCCTACAGCTCCCCGCGCAGCGAGCGAACGTCTTCGTGCTGACCTTCGGCTGGGGCGCGTTCATCTACGCCGGGATGGTCGCCCTGTACTTCCTCGCCCGTGCCCTGTGGTCCGTCGATGACGAGATCGGCGAGGCTGTGCCCGGCGAGGGAACCGCTCTGCGCGAGCCGAAGGCCGGCGCCTGAGCTCTGCTCAGTCCACAGCCCGTCGGTCGTCGTCCAGGTGGCCCATGGCGTAGTCGCGCTCGTCAGGGTGGCGGGGCAGGCGGGCCATCACTCACGCGGTCCGGGCGTCCATCCCCTCGCCGAAGTCGGCGGCCAGGCGGCGCGCCTGCCACGTCGTACGCGGGGCGAGGATCCACCGCGCGAGCGGGAAGCGGACCTTCCCAATGCTGGCCGTTGTCGGGCCTGCCCCGTCGGGATCGTCGGCGGAGGGGAGATGGGCATGGGGATCGGGCACGATCGTGAGTCTGGCGTCGGCTCTGATCAAGAAGGCGGCTCTCACTTGGAGATCACCTTGGCGACGACGAACTGGCCCGGCACCCCGACCCCGCCGCCGTCCTGCAGTCCTGGCTCGACTCCCCCGCCGTAGACGAAAGCCTCTCCCGCTCCGAGGTCTACCGGGCCCTGGTCAAGTCCCGGCACCACACCCTGGAGCACCTGCGCCAGATCCCCGCTGACGAGGTCCTCTCCCGCCACGAACCCGAACTCGCGCTGAAGATCCTGCTGGAACACTGCGGGCGCAGCACCGGCCGGTGGGAGGCGCTTGTCACCGCCATGACCTTCGAGTACGACGACACCAAGCTCACCTTCGGCGAGCTCCTCGACTCCTTGGACGGCGCACCCGCAACGGCGCAGACATCCTGACCTGGCTGCTTCGTACGTCACGCGGTCCGCTCCAACGGCTGCGGTGCAGGCAGCGGGCGGCCGGCCTTCTCGGCACGGGCCCGGCGCAGGGCGGCGGCCTCGGTCACGGCCGCCTGACGACGGCGCTGGACACGGGCCTGGTCGATCGGGGCCGGCGCATCGACCGGCACGGCGGGCGGCTCGGGGAACGCCCGGCGGGACAGCTCACTCATGGCGCTCTGCCGCCCCACCTCTGCCGCGATGCCCGGGCGGCGCTCTGCCGGGTCAGGCGACGGTCGCGACGCCGACCGCGGTAACGTGCTCCGTACGGTGGCGACCAGGTGAGACGCAGAACGGGCCGGGCGGGCGCAGCTGGGCGCTGTCGGGCCGACGCCGGGCGGCACCTCCCGGCAGCGCCCTCCTCGACTGCCTTCCCGTCCGGCCTCATCGCCCTGGCGGTGGGCGATTCCCACT